>JAGSPQ010000115.1 GCA_018262385.1 Myxococcaceae bacterium
CGCGAAGACTCCGGCCGGGGTGTGCGAGGCGCGCTACGGGAAGACGGTCTGCTTCGACCCGCCGGACGAGGTGTTCGCCGTCTGGGGGGCGAACGTGCCGGCGCCGAAGTGCCTCGCCCAGGACGGGAACGTCGCGTGCGGGTATGGCTGCGTGGCTGCCTCGGGCAGCCTGGCCTGCGCGAAGACTCCGGTCGGGGTCTGCCTCGCGAAGCACAGCACCGCCCGGTGCTTCGACCCCGAGCCGGCGGTGCTCTGCGCGTTCGGCGAAGACATCAAGCGGCCGACCTGCCTGTACGACCTGGGCCAGATCGCGTGCGGCTACGACTGCAAGTCGAGCACCCAGAAGGTCGCCTGTGCGCTGACCCCGCGCGGCAGCTGCACCGACGGAGCGGGCGGCATCACCTGCTTCGATCCCCCGATCGATCCGGGCGAGGCCACCGCCTGCTTCCGGGTGGTGCCGAAGAACTGAGCGCTGCGCCTGACGGCACCTGGAAGCCCCCTGATCCACCTGCGTTCGTCAGGCGCGCCTCGGGTGAACTACGCTGTCCGGCCCATGGCCCGACGGATCTCGCCTGCTCCCCTGCGTCCGCAGCCCCCGGGCCCCTCGCGCCCGACCGGCTCGCCGCAGCTGGAGGCGATGCTGCTGGCGAGCGCGAAGCAGCTGCGCAGCCACACCGCCGAAGGCCGCGAGCCGCTGCTGACCCCGGGCCAGAGCGCGCGGGTGCGCTCGAGCCTCGCCGCCGCGCCCAAGCCGGTCAGCGCCGAGGTGCTGGCGCTGGCAGCCGGGTTCCGGGGCGAGGCCGCGCCGGTCGCCTCGGCGCTGCTGCTGCGGGCCGCCGCCGCCCGGGGAGATCAGCTCAAGGGCGCGGGCGCCGAGAAGTCGCTGGGGACGCTGCGGAGCTTCGCCGCCCAGCTGCGGGGGCTGGACGCCGCGACCCTGCGCGAGCGCGCCACTGTGCTCGATCTCGACTCGGGAAAGAACGACTCGCACTTCGACGCCCAGGGGTTGTGGGAGCGCCGGGGCACGGTGCGCGCGCCGGGCCCGGACACCGCCGCCGACAACGACGGCCTGCTGCAGCGCTTCACCTCGACCTGCGGCACGACCGTGCTCCAGATGCTGATGGCGGAAGCCGATCCGGTGCTGGCGTTCGCGATCAACCAGCAGGGGCGCGCGAGCGCCTCGGCGGACGACTCGACCGCGCGCTTCCAGCGGGCGGTGCTCGAGGAGTTCGGCGGAATCGGAATTCCCCGGCTCGAGTCCCACCTCGCCGCGCGGCTGAAGAACGGGCTCGGCCAGCTGGTCCGCTCAGGCGAGGTGACCCCCGCGCAGCGAGACGCGCTGGTCCGCCACGCGACCGCGCGGGGGCCGCTCGACGCGCGGGCGAAGACGGCGCTCGAAGCGGTGCGCCAGCAGTACGGCGGCTTCCCCACCGAGGCCGAGCTGAAGCGGCTGACCGCGGCGGTGCTGCCGGCACGCGACGAGGGGCTGGGCACGACCGAGTTTCAGAAGGCGCTCGAGAAGTACGCCAGCGCGCTCACCGGCCTTGGCTACCGGCAGACCGAGCCGGCCGATGGGTTCGGGCGCGGCGGGGCGAAGAAGCACCTCGACGCGGTCGAGGCGGCGCTGAACAAGGGCGCCGACGTGCCTTTCGGAGTGTCGGAGCCGGCGCACTGGATGCTGCTCACCGCCGCGCGGCGGGTCGACGGCGCACGGGAATTTCTCGTCTCGGATCCCGACGGCGGGCGCACCGCGTGGGTGAAAGAGAAGGACTTCGTCTCCGGCACCTTCGGCGACCAGCAGTTCCACCTCAGCCGGCCCGACGAGCGGCCCTGGGTCGACTGCTTCTACCTGCCCACCCGCTAGCCGTGGGAGAGGCTCAGGTGCGGTCGTTCATGTACAGCGCCGCCTGGTGCGCGAGGTAGCTGAGGACGCCGACCTCGTGCTCGAGGAACATCCCTCCGCCCTTGCGATTGATCAGCTGCAGGCAACCGAAGCTGCGCCCGTGGGTCATCATCGGCGCGCACAGCAGCGACTTGGTCTCGTAGTCGACCTTCTCGGACACCGCCGCGTAGTAGCGGGGATCCTTGTCCACGTCGTTCACCGCGACCGACACGCCTTCGGCCGAGCAGAAGCCGGCGAAGCCGGTGCCCGCCGGGATGGTGATCTTCGACGCCAGCAGCTGCTTCGCCTTCGGGCCGCGGGCGGCGAGGAACGCCAGATCGCCGCTGGCCGCGTCGGCGCGCAGCACGCTGCCTGCGTCCGCCGGCACCTTCTCGAGCGCCAGATCGAGGATGAAGTAGAGCGCCTCTTCCGCCGAGGTCTTGCGGGTCAGCTCCTGCACCTTCTCGAACACGTCGGCCAGCATGTCCTCGACCTGCACCTTCATGTCGCGCTGGACGTTGGGGCTCGACTTCTGCCGGCCGATTGGCGCGGTGACCGGCCTGGTCGGGTGCTCGAGCTCTTCGATTGCCAGCCGATCGACCTCGATCCGCGGCGAGCTCTTCGCCTTGCGCCGCACCGGCGCAGGGGTCGCGTTTCCGGGCGCCTGCCGGTTCGGCATCGTCTTGAGCGCCTCGGGGGCGATCGCCGGGCCGCGCGCGATCTGGGTCACATCCGCGGCGCCCGGGCCCGGCCCCTTGCCGGGCGCCAGCTTCGCCACCACCTCGGTGCGGGGGCTGACCGCCTGCGCGTTCGGCTGAGTCTTCTGCTCGGGCGGGCGAATCTGCGAGGTCTTCTTCACCGGCGCCTGCGCCGCCTCTTCCTCGGTCAGCTCGCGGATCCGGAACACGCGTCCCGAGCGCGACTCGGTGACGTGAATCGAGTTGTCTTCCTGGATGTCGACCATGACGTTCTGCACGGACGAGCCCTGCTCGCCCAGCTTCGTCATGCCGGCCTTGAGCGCGGACATCCAGTTGTCGGCGGAGACCTTCAAGGTCATCGCAAAGCCGCCCGCCTGGGCTGCGGGAATGTGCACCTCGAACTTGGCCATGGTGGACGTGGCAGCTAGCAGATTTCCGCATGGCGCAAAACGCGCTTCTGCTAAAGACCGCGGCAATGGCCGAACCAAAGGGGATTGGGAAGAAGCTGCTGGGGCTCTTCGTGGAGAACCCGGATGCGGCGTCGGAGGAGGAAACGCCGACCGGGGACGCGGGCGAAAAATCGGCGGCGGATCTGGTCGCCGAGCTCGCCAACGCCACCGCGCCCGAAGGGGCCGGCCGCGCCGCGGCTCCGCCGCCGAACCTCAAGCTCGACAAGATGACCGCTCCCGCCGGCGGCGCGAAGATCAACTTCGACGAGATCTTCACCCAGGGCGGGCTCGACCCCGCCCAGCTCGAGCGGGTGAACAAGGCCGACACCCTGCTCAAGGGCCTGCCCGAGGCCACTCCGCTCGACATCAAGCGGCAGATCGTCGAGGCCTCGCTGCGCGCCTTCGGCATCGACCCGGTCACGATCATCCAGGCGACCACCACCCAGCTGCAGGCGCTCGACACCTTCGTGCGGATCAACAGCGAGCAGACCGCCAAGGGGATCAGCGGCGCCGAAGAGCAGATCAAGCAGCTCAACGAGAAGATCGCCGCCCTGCGCGCCGACATCGACAAGCGCACCGGCCAGCTGACGCAGACCACCAACGCCGCCACGGCCCGCAAGTCGGAAGTGCAGCGGGTGCTCGACTTCTTCGGGGCCTCGACCCCGCCGAAGGTCTGAGTCTTTCCTTTCTTCGTCCCTAAGCCGTTCCTTTGAGGAGTCGCCATGAAACTGACCCCATTTGCGAAAGTCTTCCTCGTCCTCGTCATTCTCGGCGTGGGCGGTTTCATCGGCTTCAAGAAGTACGGCGACAACCTGCGCAGCTGGTCTGGCGCGGGCAAGGCCGGCGAGCCGAAGGCGGGCGAGACCCCGATCGACAAGAACGACTTCACCTTCGTCGGCGACAAGAACGTCGACGCGCCCCGCACCGGCGAAGTGGCGGTCAACGCCAACCCCAGCGGCGCGGTCGGCGCCGGCAAGCTCAACCGCACCCTGGTGGTCGGAATCAACACCTGGGCCGGCCACGCACCGGGCATCGTCGCCAACGGAGGGATGGACCCGGGCAGCCCCTCGTCGATCTACAAGAAGAAGTACGGTCTGGACGTGAAGTTCGTCCTCCTCGAGGACCCGGCGGCGAAGCTGGCGGCGTTCATCAAGGGCGACATCGACCTCATGTGGGACACCGTCGACTCGTACGCGCGCGAGGCGAGCGTGCTCGCCGATCAGAAGATCCAGGCCAAGGCCGTAATCCAGGAAGACTGGAGCCGCGGCGGCGACGGCATCGTCAGCTTGAAGACGATCAAGAGCATCGAGGATCTGAAGGGCAAGCGGATCGCCACCACCAAGTTCACCCCCAGCCACTGGCTGCTGCTGTTCCTCCTCTCGCAGTCCGGGCTGAGCCCGGAAGACCGCAACGCGATCGAGAAGAACCTGGTCTTCACCGACGAGGCGCCGAAGGCGGCGGCGGCGTTCAAGGCCGGCAAGGTCGACGCCGCGGTCACCTGGGAGCCGGACCTCTCGGGCGCGGTCGCCGCCCGGGAGAACGAGGCGCACGTGCTGGTCTCGACCACCGCCGCCACCAACGTGATCGCCGACACCCTGGTCGCGCGCCAGGCGCTGATCAACGAGGCGCCGCGCACGGTGCAGGACTTCGTCAACGGCTGGTTCGACGCGATCTCGGTGATGAAGGAAGACCCCCAGGGCACCAACAAGCTGATCGGCGATGCGCTCAAGCTGACCACCGACGACGTCTCGGGGATGCTGTCGGGCCTGAAGCTGACCGCGTTCGCCGACAACGCCCAGTTCTTCGGCCTCGCGGGCCCCAAGTCGTACTTCAACTCGCTCTTCAACGGCGCGTTCGTCATCTGGCGCAAGAAGGGTGTGATCAGCAGCGTAGTGGACGGCAAGGACTGGCAGGACTCGCGGTTCGTCGCGGCGCTCGCCGATCAGTACAAGAGCCAGAAGGTCGAAGAGGCGTTCGCGTTCAAGGACAAGCCGAAGCTGACCGACCGGGCGATCGTCAACAAGAGCCTGTCGATCCACTTCACCACCGGCTCGGACGAGATCATGCCGGGCAGCTACTTCACCCTCGACTCGCTCGGCGAGACGATGCTCGCGTTCGGCAGCACCTACCTGAAGGTCGAGGGCAACACCGACGCGCGCGGCACCGAGGGCGTCAACAAGACGCTGTCGCAGAAGCGGGCCGAGGCGGTGAAGAAGTACCTCGTCACCAACTTCAGCATCCCGGAAGAGCGGTTCGTCACCGAGGGGAAGGGCTCGGCCAACCCGGTCGCCGCCAACACCACCGAGGACGGGCGGGCGCTCAACCGCCGCACCGACATCAAGGTCGTCCTCAACCCGCAGTAAGGGCGCCAGATGCCCCCGATCAAGCGCGCGAAGCCCCGGCTGTTCGGAGTCCGCAGCAACATCCAGGAAGGCACCGGCCGGCTGCTCGGCGCGGCCAGCGTGGTGCTGGTGCTGAGCGCGTGGTGCACCTGCAGCTACGTGACGGTGACGCGGAACGGGGAGTCGGTGCCGCTGGTCTCGCACTTCTTCCTGCCCGCGCCCGACCAGGTGCTCAAGAGCCTGGTCTACCTGGTCTACGAGAAGGGGCTGCTCAACGCGATCGGCACCTCGACGGTGCGGATCCTCAAGGCGTTCGGCCTGAGCATCGCGGTCGCGCTCCCGCTGGGGATCGCGATGGGCACCTTCCAGGCGGTGAACCGGTTCTTCGACCCGATCGTCGCTCCGCTGCGCTACCTGCCGATCACCGCCTTCATCCCGCTGCTGATCCTCTGGTTCGGGATCGACGAGTCGCAGAAGATCGCCTTCCTCTTCCTCGGCACGGTGGTGTTCCTGCTGCCGGTGGTGGTCGACGCGATCAAGGCGGTGCCGGAAGAGCTGCTGCAGACCGCCTTCACGCTCGGGGCGACCAAGTTCCAGGTGATCCGCACCGTGCTGATCCCCGCGGCGATGCCGCAGATCTTCGACTCGTTTCGGGTGATGAACGCGATCGCGTGGACCTACATCATCCTCGCCGAGATCGTGAACCCGCAGAACGGCATCGGCTACATCCTCCAGCTCGCCTCACAGCACACCAAGCCCGAGTGGAGCTTCGCGGGGATCCTGGTGGTGGGAATCATCGGGATCTGCACCGACATCGCGATTCGGATGGTGAACCGGCTGCTCTTCAACTGGAGGGAGGCCGATGTCTGACGTGCCCGTCGAGACCGCCAAGCCGCCCGCGCCGCAGGGAGCGCTCGGCTCCGCCTCCGTCCCCAAGCTGGAGCTGAACAACCTCTACATCAGCTACACCGATCGCGAGGGCAAGACGGTGCAGGCGGTCGAGGACGTCAACCTCTCGCTCGCCAACAAGCCGGGCATCGGCGAGCTGGCGGTGTTCCTCGGGCCGTCCGGCTGCGGCAAGAGCACGATCCTCAAGGCGATCTGCGGGCTGATGCAGCCCGACTCGGGGCAGGTGCTGATCGACGGCGTCCCGGTGACGACCACCGGCCGTGATCGCGGGATGGTGTTCCAGACCTACACCTCGTTCGCCTGGCGCACGGTGCGCAAGAACGTCGAGTACGGGCTCGAGCTGCAGGGGATCCCGGCGAAGCAGCGCAAAGAGCAGGCGCTGGCGATCATCGAGCAGGTGGGCCTCAAGGACTTCGCCGACGCGCTGCCCAAGCAGCTGTCGGGCGGGATGAAGCAGCGGGTGGCGATCGCGCGCACCCTGGTCAACAAGCCGAAGCTGCTGCTGATGGACGAGCCGTTCGGCGCGCTCGACCCGCAGACCCGCTGGGGAATGCAGACGCTGATCCTCGACGTGCTCAAGAAGCAGGACAACACCGTCCTCTTCGTGACCCACGACATCAGCGAGGCGGTGTTCCTCGCCGACACGATCTTCGTCCTCAGCCACCGCCCGGCGCGGGTGCTCGAGCGGATCGAGGTGCCCTACTTCGAGTCGCGCGATCAGAGCGTCCGCAACTCGACCGAGTTCAAGCGGCTCGAGAGCCACGTGCTGGACCTGCTCCACAAGCTGCAGGTGAAGGGCAACGTGCGAGTGGGTTTGTAGTCATGGCGGGCGACGGCAGACCGAACTACCTCAAGGCTGCTTTCGCCAACGTCTACAACCTGAGCCTGCTGAGCGGCGCGCTGCTCGCCTCGGTGATGACCGGCGACTACGTGATCGGCGCGGCGGCGCTGGGCGTCGAGGCGATCTGGTTGATCCTCGGCCCCGACTTCAAGCTCTTCCAGCGGGCGGTGAACAACGCCGATCGGGCAGAGCGCGAGAAGGCCGACCGGGCCCGGGTCGCCAAGATGATGGAGGCGCTGCCCGAGCGGGAGTGGCAGCGGGCGCACGCCCTCGACGAGCTGAAGCGCGAGATCGAGCGCGACATGCAGACCAACCCCAGCTTCCAGGCGATCCTGCTCCAGAGCGAGCTCGACAAGATGGCGCAGCTGCACCAGAGCTTCGTCCAGCTCGCCTCCGCCTGCACCCGGGCCGAGTCGTACCTGATGGCGGTGGACCTCAAAGACCTGCAGCGGCAGATGCAGACCCAGAAGGGCGTCGAAGAGAAGATGACCGACCCGGCGGTGCGCGAGATCGCGCGCAAGAACCAGCACGTGATCGAGAAGCGGCTGGAGACGATCGAAGAGATCCAGAAGTTCCTCGCCCGCGCGCGCGGCCAGATGAACCTGATCGAGAACACCGTGCGGCTGCTGCGCGACCAGGTGCTGACGATGACCAGCCCCGATCAGCTCGGCGAGCAACTGGACGATCTGCTCACCGGGGTGTCGGCGATTCAGCAGTCGGCGAAGGACAACGAGCTGTTCGCCAACGCGATGGAGCCGATCGCTCCGATCGGCGAGGCGACCGCGAGCTCGGTGGCTTCCGAGAAGATCCGCAGCTAGCAGACGGTGAAGAGCGCGTAGACGACGTTGAAGCGCGCGCTCTCGGGCACGAACACCAGCACCTTCTGCCCCTTCTGCAGCTTCCCCTGCTCGGCCAGCGCCTCGATCGACAGGA
>JAGSPQ010000116.1 GCA_018262385.1 Myxococcaceae bacterium
AGCCGGCGCCGAAGACAGTCTCGACCGGGTGCGGAGCTTCGACGCCGTCCCGCCCCGCGCCGAAGCCAGCGCCCGCTCCGAAGCCGGCGCCGACCCGCACCGGCTGCTGAGGGCCACGGGCGCAATCATGATGCGCTGAGAACATCATGATCTCGGAACACAATGTTCCGAATGGAGCGCGGTGAGTAGGCGCCGCTGAGCCTCAGCGCGCCGCCGCCCGCGCGTGCTCGGCCAGCTCGCGCACGAACCGCCAGGTCAGCCCCCACACCACGTGCTGCGCGTCGTCCCAGACGAAGACGTCGCGATCCGCCTCGTAGAACACCCGCTTCTCCGCCCGCAGCCGCAGCAGCGGCGCTTCGATCAGCTCGCCCACTTCTTCCGGGTTGGGCCGCAGCTTCAGGCTCGCGGGCACCACCCCGACGAACGGAGTGACGTAGTAGCTGGTGATGCTCGGCATCCCGGCCAGCATCCCGAGCACCTCGACCTGGTCGGGCGGAATCCCCAGCTCTTCGTCGGCCTCGCGCAGCGCGGTGTGGAGCGGAGTCAGGTCATCGGGGTCCCGCGCTCCCCCCGGAAACGAGATCTGCCCGGGGTGCTTGCGCATCGTCAGCGGGCGCATCGTCAGGTAGACCCACGGCTCATCGCCCCGCCAGAACAGCGGCGCCAGCACCGCGGCTTCCTTCAGCAGCATCCCTCCCGACTCGATCGACTTCGGCGGCGCCTTCTGAAGCTCGGCGCGCAGCCGCTCGAAGAAGTCGGCGCCTTCTTTCAAGGCTGCAGCACTCCGGTGAACAGCAGGCCGAGCAGCAGCCCCCCGAGGGCCAGCCGGTAGACGACGAACACCAGCATCGAGCGCGAGCGGAGGAAGCTGAGCAGCCCGGCGATCGCCGCCATCCCGGTGACGAAGCTGACCATCGTCCCCACCACCAGCGCGGTGGTCGAGGGCCGCTCGACCGCCTCGAGCAGGTGCTTGAGCTCGAACACTCCGGCCAGGGTGGTGGCGGGAATCGAGAGGAGAAAGGAGTAACGGGCCGCTCCTTCCCGGGTGAACCCGAGCGAGAGGCCGCCGGTGATGGTGGTGCCCGAGCGGGACGATCCGGGGATCAGCGCCAGCGCCTGCCACAGCCCGATGATCAACCCGTCCTTGAGCGTCATCTCGCTCAGGGTGCGCTTGTGGGCGGCGATCCGCTCGATCACGTAGAGCACCACCGCGAGGATGATCAGCGACCCGGCGATCACGTAGAGCGAGCGCAGCTCGCCTTCGATCCGCTTCTTGAACAGCAGCCCCAGGATCCCGATCGGGATCGTGCCCAGGCCCACGAACCACGCCAGCCGCGAGTCCTCGGTGCCCAGCGGCGCGCGGGCCAGCAGCCCGGCGATGAACGCCCGGGTCAAGCGCACCAGATCCTTCGCGAAATAGACCAGCACCGCCGCGACGGTGCCCAGCTGGATCACCGCCGAGTACGCCGCTCCGGGATCTGCCCACCCCAGCAGCCGGGGGACGATCTTCAGGTGGGCGGTCGAGCTGATCGGCAGGAACTCGGTCAGCCCCTGGACGATCCCCAACACGATGGCTTCCAGCAGGCTCATGGCTTCGGCTGCTTAACGCGACCGAGCCCAGCGGCGCTGAACTTCTTCCCCGGTTGGGTGGCCCGCTTGGAGGCTCACGTTAAACCTTGAGTGTCGCCACGGAGGTGACCTCATGCTTCCTTCCCTCCTGCTTGGACTGATCGCGGTGGCAGCGCCCCCGCCCGCCTGGAGCGTGGCGGCTCCCGCCTGGCAGGTCGAGGCGGCCAGCCCCGAGCAGGCCGAACAGTTCAAACAACACCTCGATGACGCGCTGCGCGACCAGGGCTTCCGCATTCTCAGCCCGGGCGAGGCCGAGGCACCGCTGAAACCCGAGCAGGTGCCCCAGCAGAGCAGCTGTGGCGACGAGGTGGCCTGCCTGGCGAAGCTGGGCCGCGCGATGGACGTGCAGGGGGTGCTGGCGACGAAGCTGAAGCGGTTCTCCGACGGCTCGATGGAGGCGCAGCTGAGCCTGATCTCCTCGTCCGATGGGAAGGTGCTGGTCCGCAGCGAGGCGAGCGGAGGGAACGACGCCGAGATGATCCGCTCGCTGGACGAAGCGGCGCTCGCGCTCGGAGCCGGCGCCTCGATGGAGCGGTTGCCCGACGCGCCCGCCACTCCCACCCCCCGGGAACAGTCGGTCTCCAGCGCGGCCGTTACCACCGGGCCACCGCCGGCCCTGGCGCCGTACCAGACCTCGATTCCTTCGATGTCGCTCATCGCCCTCGATGAGCCTGCGAACGCGTGGATCCCGGCCACCACCGGCGGCTTCTTCGCGCTGCTCGGCGCGCAGCAGGTGGCCGACGCCCAACTGCGGCGGCGGGAAGAGGCGGCCACCCCCCAGCTCGGCCCAGTGCCGGACCAGACCGACTACCTGACCGGCGTCGCATCCCCGGATCCCAACCGGCAACAGCTGGCCGGCCTGGCGGGGATTGGCTTCGGCCTCGCCGCGATCGCCGGCGCGTACAACGTCTTTCAGCTCGGGGCGGACGCGCCGTACCGGATCGAGCCGTTTGCCGGCCCGACCGGAGGAGGCATCGGGCTCACCACCCGCTGGTGAGCGATCAGGCGAGGTGCGCGACGCCCTCGAGCTCTTCCACGCTCGCCGGATCCTTGCGCAGCAGCCCGGTCGGCACGTTGCGCGAGAGCACCCGCCGCGCCGCCCGCAGGTCCCACGCCGAGCCCGCGCCCAGCTTCTTGCTGCAGCACAGCGACACCTGCCACAGCAGCGCCGCCCGATCCGTCCAGTCGCGCAGCCCGTGCTCGGCCTTCGGATCGCCGGCCAACGTCGCCAGCCCCGCCTTCACCTCGTCCAGCAACTGCCCCAGCCGGGCCTGAAGATCGGCGGGCGCCTCGGCCGTGCAGCGCTCGATCTCGGCGAACATCACCTCGTGGGCCGCTTCCTTCCGCACCGCGCGGAACGCGTCGAGCACCAGCACGTTGGTGGTGCCTTCCCAGATCGGCAGCACCTGCGCGTCGCGGAACACCCGCGCCATCGGCCAGTCCTCGATGTAGCCGTTGCCGCCCAGCGCCTCCACCCCCTCGCTGCACACGCTCACCGCCCGCTTGCCCAGCACGTACTTCAGCAGCGGAGTCAGGATCCGCAGCGTCCGCTTCTCCTCCTCGCTCGCGCGCCCGCCGTCGACCTTGTCGAGCAGCGCCACTCCGCGGAAGGACCAGTGCAGCGCCGCCCGCTGCTCGCACGCCATGTCGAACAGCATCTCGGTCATCAGCGGGTGCTCGATCACCTTCTTGCCGAACGCGACCCGCTGCTTCGACCACTCCATCGCCTCGAGCAGCGCCCGCCGCATCCCGCCCACCGAGGCGACCGCGTTGTAGAGCCGCGAGAGGTTCAGCATGTCGGTCATCTGGTGGAAGCCGTGCCCCGGCCCACCCAGCATCCACGCCTCGGCCCCCTCCAGCGTCACCTCGCCGGTCGGCATCGAGCGGGTGCCCAGCTTGTTCTTCAGCCGCTCGATTCGGTAGCCGTTGCGCGTCTTGCCGTCGTCCAGGGTGCGGGGCAGCAGGTAGAGGCCCAGCCCGCGGGTGCCCGCCACCGCGCCTTCCGGCCGGGCGAGGATCATGATCACGTCGGCGTCGACGTTGCTGCAGAACCACTTCTCGCCGTACAGCTTCGCCTTCTCGCCGTCGCCCTTCGCCACGCTGACGCACTGACCGACGTCGCTGCCGCCCTCCTTCTCGGTGAGGAACATCGCCCCGGTGTAGAGGCGGTCGAGGTCCATCGAGGCCAGCCGGGGGATGAAGCGCTCCTGCAGCGCCTTGGTGCCGTGCTTGACCAGCTGCCGCGCCGCGCCGTCGGTCATGCACACCGGGCAGTACATCCCCGACTCGGCCTGGCCGAACAGGTAGCCGAGCCCGAAGGTGAGCGCCTTGGGCGCGTTGCCCCGCTCGGGCGCCAGCTTGGGGTCATAGGTGGCCGCCACGATCCCCGCCCCGTAGCCGAGCTCCTGCAGCTGCCGGTACGCCGGGTGGTAGACGATCTCGTCGATCCGGTTGCCGTTGCGATCCCGGGTCAGCAGCGTCGGGCCCTGGGCGTCGGCGGTCGCTGCCCACGCGCAGCCCTCGTTCGCCGCCCGCTCACCCAGCTTCTTCAGCCGCGGCTGCGCCTTCTCCAGCGCTGGACCCAGCTGGCTTCGCATCACCGACTGCAGCGCCCCTTCGGAGTCCCAGAATGATTGCATGGTCGTTCCTCCAGCGGACATCTTCACCGCATCGCGGCGCGGCTGCAGCAGTCTGTGGTTCGGCGGAGCATGGGGGTGACGCGGAGGGGGGGCGCCTGATCCGGATCAAGTCGGGCGGCGGGCGGCGGGCGGCGGGCGGCGGGCGCACGCGTCGCGCCAGGAAAGGAAGGCGGGGGCGATCGCCAGCGACCAGTCTTTCGATTGGGTAGTCCAGACTCAGACAGCTCCCCCCGCGGCCCAACCACCGACGCCTGAGGTGCGGAGCTCTTCCTGGCTCAGGCCACTGCCCACCTGCGCGAGAAGTGCTCCCTCCCCGAAGCGGACGCCGCCCAGGGGTCCCACCGGCGGTTCCGGCTCAGCGACCTCACCCGCCGGGCTCGACTCTCTTTCGGTTCCAGGGCAGCGCCCGACTGTCGCCGGACTCCCGGGCGAGCAAAGGCACGCAGCGCGCTCGCCCTCCACACCCCGGATCTGGGACGCCACGACCTCGGTCGAAGCGCGCGTGCTGGTGCGGCTTCGCATTCATCGATCCCCGGGTTCGGAAAGGGGGGGGTGATCGTTACCAGAGATCAAAAACCGTCACTTTCAACGATCACCCCCCCACGGTTGGCGTCCGCACCCCGCAGCGCACTGCTGGCGGCCGCACCTGCGGCTACCCATCGCCCGGTCAGCGGAACCCGGACATCGCAGCGGAGCGCGGCGCGGCTCTAGCGATCGCCCGGCACGACCCAGACGTCTCCGCCGAGCGCGGCGCGGCGCAGCTCCCACGCCGCCAGCACGTCCGCGGTGTGCGAGAGGTACTCAGGCGTCGGCTTGAAGCCGTTGCCCAGCGCGTACTGAGAGATGAACTCGCGCAGCACCGGCGAGAGGAAGTGGGTCGCCAGCACCACTTCGCTGCCGTCGAGGTAGTCGGTGAAGCGCAGCGCGAAGCCCGGCGCATCGTCCCGCGAGTCGATTCGCACCACCTGCGCCTTCACGTGCACCTCGCGCCCGTGCGGCGGCAGCGACAGGCGCACCTCGAGCTTCGTCCCCAACTTGAGGAAGAAGGTGCTGGCGAGGAACAGGCCTCCGACGCTCAGGTTCGCGGTCGGCAGCGAGGCTTCGAAGTTGTGGGTCGGATCGTCGGCCAGCGACAGCTGCGCCTTCACCTGCAGATCCGCGCGCGGGTACTGCCGGCGGTGCTCGGCAGGAGCGGAGCCCGCCTTCTTCGGGGCCGCCCGGCTGTCGTTCGCGCTCTTCACCATCGGCGCGACCGAGGCGGCCGTTCGGCTCGTCCCCGCCAGGCCCGGTGGAATCCCCGAGCTGGGGCCCGGACGCGAGTGCGGCTGCGAGCCGGGAGTGACCGGCGGACGCGCCGCCGACTTCACCACGGTCGTCCCTCGGCTGCTCTCGGGATGAACGGGTCTGGCCGGACTGGCCCGCACCGGAGTCAGCCTCACCGGGACCAGCCTCGCGGCTGCCGGCTTCCATCGCGCCAGCTTGGTGGGAGTCGCCCTCGCCGGTACCAGCTTCACCGGCGCGGCCTTCACCGGCACAGCCTTCACCGGCACAGCCTTCACCGGCGCAGCCTTCATCGGCGCGGGCCTGACCGCCGCAGAAGCCTTCGGAGGTGCGGCCTTGAACATCGGCGACGACGGCTTGCCGTTCGCCTGGCGCTTCGGAGCAACCCCCGCGGTCTTCGCCATCAAGCCCGCGGTAATCCTTTGCGAAGCCCCGGACGACGACCCGCCCTTTCGAGCGAGCGCCGCCACCAGCGGATTTCGAGGCGAGGGCACGGGAGCCGGCCGCCCGCCGGTCGACAACCCGGCGGCGAGCGACGAGAGCGACGACTTGCCGCTGGCTCCCTGCTTCTTCCCCTTCAAGACGTTCCTTAGACCGCCCGCAGGTGCGGCGCGCCCACCGCGGTGCGCAGCTCGTCCTTCTTGTCGGTGCGCTCCCAGGTGAACTCCTTCTCCGAGCGGCCGAAGTGACCGTAGGCGGCGGTCTTCTGGTAAATCGGCCGCAGCAGGTCGAGGTGCTCGATGATCTCGCGCGGCTTGAGCCCGAAGACCTTGCGGACCGCGGCGGAGATCTTCTCCTCCGCGACGATTCCGGTTCCGAACGTCTCGACCATCACGCTCACCGGCTCGGCGACGCCGATCGCGTAGCTGATCTGCACTTCGCAGCGACGCGCCAGGCCCGCGGCGACCACGTTCTTCGCCACGTAGCGGCCCATGTACGCGGCCGAACGGTCGACCTTGCTCGGGTCCTTGCCGCTGAACGCTCCGCCGCCGTGACGGCCCATCCCACCGTAGGTGTCGACGATGATCTTCCGGCCAGTCACGCCCGAGTCACCCATCGGCCCACCGATCACGAACCGGCCGGTCGGGTTGATGAAGTACTTGGTCTTCTTGTCGAGCAGCTTCGAAGGCAGCGCCCGCTTGATCACGTCCTCCATCACCGCTTCGTGGATCTTCTTGTTGCTGACTTCCTCGGCGTGCTGGGTCGAGACGACCACCGCGTCAATCCGCAGCGGGTTGCCGTTCTTGTACTCGATGGTGACCTGGCTCTTGCCGTCCGGCCGCATCCACGGGTGCAGCTTGCGGCGCGCGTCGGCCAGCTTCTTGGTCAGCGCCTGGGCGTAGGTGATCGGCGCCGGCATCAACTCGGGGGTCTCGTCGCAGGCGTAGCCGAACATCATTCCCTGGTCGCCGGCGCCCTGCTCCTTGCTCTTCTTCTCGTCGACGCCGCGCGCGATGTCCTGCGACTGGCCTTCGATCGCGACCATCACCCCGCAGGTGTGGCCGTCGTAACCCATCGCGCTCTCGGTGTAGCCAATCTTGCAGATCGTCCCGCGGACGATCTTCGGGATGTCGATCCAGGCGGTGGTCGTCACTTCCCCGGCCACGATCGCCAGGCCCGTCTTCACCAGCGTCTCGACCGCGATGCGGGCGTACGGATCCTTCTCGATCAGACCGTCGACGATGCCGTCCGAGATCTGGTCGGCAATCTTGTCCGGGTGGCCTTCGGTGACGGATTCGGAAGTGAAGAGATAGTCGCTCGGCATTGTTCGTTCCTTGGGTTTGAGCCTGCCTACAAATGAGCCGCGCGCTATACCCTGTGGACCCCTTTGGTTCAAACCGATCTGTGAATCGAATGGCGTACCTAACCGTCAACCCAATTGAACTCATGAAAACCATTCTCTTTGCCCTCGCGCTCGCCTCGTCGACCACCCTCGCCGCCACCCCGAAAGACGAGGTCACCAAGCCCCTGAAGGTGGTGATCAACTCGGTCCGGTACGGCAAGGACGTGCTGGCGCTGAAGAGCTTCGCCGGCGAGGAGCAGGGCCGGCAGATGATGGCCGACGCCTGGGCCAAGGGCACCGACGCCCAGCACAAGGAGTTCGTCGCGCTGTTCCATCAGCTGTTCGGGAAGATCGCCTTCCCCAAAATCCGCAAGAACTTCGAGAACCTGGACACGGTGCTCTACGACGAGCCGGCGGTCACCGGCGACCGGGCCGAGATCTCCTCCACCATCCTGATCAACCACCCGATGAAGAAGCAGGAACTGAAGGTGAAGTACCAGCTGATCAAGGGCAAGGCCGGCTGGCAGGTGATCGACGTCTCGGTGCTCGGCGACTCGATGCTGAAGGGAATCAAGGAGGAACAGATTCAGCCGCTGTTCCAGGAAGGCGGCTGGGACAAGGTGCTCCAGGCGATGAAGGACAAGAACGGCGAGCTGAAGGACGTGGTGCTGAAGTAGTCAGTCGCCGCAGTACGGCACCACCTGGCTGAAGTCCCCCTGCAGCTCGGCGTCGAGGCTGCGCTCTCCCCACCCGAGCAGCTGGTTCTCCGGCAGCGCGGGCGGCTCGAGCTGCTCGTACCGCTTCAGCTCGGCGGCGCTGAGCGCCTGCTGCACCTGCGGGTGATTCGGCGCCGGCAGCTTCGCCACCTTGACCCACTCGACCAGGCAGGACGCGAACGGCCGGCGCTCGTCCATCATGCGATCCCGCCGGCTCTGGAAGTTCTTCGGGATCGGCAGCCGCCGCAGCGCGGTCAGCTCGGGGGTGAACCGCACCACCGCCTGCTCGAGGTAGCCGGGCGCCTCGCCGTCGGCCCACTCGTCGAGCACGAAGAACGACAGCAGCCCGGCCTTCGGCAGCAGCCCGTTGCCGGCCACCTCGGACAGCCGCACCTGGGCGACGAAGGAGAGCGAGCGATCGGCGATCGACGGCCAGTCGGCGCCTGCCGGCAGATCCGGCAGTCCGCCCAGCCGGGTCCCGCCCAGCGGGAGCGCCTCCTCCTCCACCCGGGTGGCCCGCATCACCCACCCCTCGCGAATCAGCGCGTCGGCGTGGTGCGAAAGCTCGCGCTGCTGCAGCCACTCCAGCCACCCGGCCCGCTGCTGCTTGAGCGGCGGGTGCCTGCGGTGGACCAGCGCCGGCGCTTTGCCCCGCGGCGCGGCGGCGCGGCGGTAGGGCACGAACTTCCCGGTCACCCGGCTCTCTTCCCCTTTCTCTTTCAGCTCGGCGATCACCTTCGCCACGGCGACGAAGCCGACCCACTCGCCGTTGGCGCCGACGGTGCGCTGCTTCTCCGTCCACTGCTGCAGCGCGGGGACCAGCGCCGGATCTCCGACCGCCCGGCAGGCCTCGAGCAGCTGGTCCCAGTGGGGAGTGTCGCGGCCGAGCTTCGCAATCAGCAGCGGGGTGGCGCGGCGATCTCCGTGGCGGGCGATGCAGGCCAGCCCCTCGGGAGTGACGAACCGCTCGACCCGCCGCAGCAGCGGGGGCAGGAAGTCGGGATCCCGAGGCATCCCCGCCAGCACCGCCGGGACGAAGATCGCCAGCACCTCCTGCCCGAGCGCCTGCACCAGCCGGGTGCCCCACTCGGCCGGCAGCCGGGAGGCGAGCGGGCGCAGCCCTCCCAGCAGCGCGCTGGCGAGCCGGAACTGCGCCGTGTCGGGGGTCGCATCGAGCAGCGGCCCGAAGCGGCGGAACGAGCCGGGAAGATCCTGCTCGACCGCGGCCATCAGCACCATCGGCACCAGCGCCAGGTCCTTCACTCCCTTCTCCCAGAGGGCGGCCACCGCGGCCACGTCCTCCGGGCGGTGCGGCTTGTGCTCCGCCAGCAGCTGGGCCGCGATGATCGCCTTCGCGCGCTCGTTCACCTCGCCGTCGGCCAGCAGCGCGCGCAGCTGGCGAAGCGACGCGTCGTGGTTCTCGCCCCACTGCACCAGCCAGCTGAAGTACTGCTCGCGCTCGGTGCGGGCCGCGTAGACCTGATCGAGCGCTTTTTGCCGGGCGCTCCGCTCGGCCGCCCGGGCGCGGTCGTAGGCGTCTTCCCACGGAGGAATGAAGCCGAAGTCGTACGCCTGGGGCTGAGCCAGCAGCGCCACCAGCGCCGCGGCGTCGGAAGGCTGAGGGCGCTGGTGCAGCCGCGCGAACGCCGCCTGTCCCGCGGGCGTCCACCGCTCGCGGCGGCGGGTGGCGATCAGGGTGTCGACCTCGTCATTTCCAGTCGAAGGATCGGGCAGCGCGGCGGGCAGGACGTGCCCGAACAGCTTCGCCGCTTTTGCCTTCCTCGCCATTGCCACCCCCGGGGAACTTCGCCACTGTAGCAACCGTACACTCGCACCTTCGCATGTCGGATCCTCTTCTCGATTCTTTCCCCTGTGCTGCGGCGGTGGTCGACGCCCGCGGCCGTGCGCTCGAGACCAACGAGCCGTGGCGGCAGGCGTTCGGCGCCACGGCGGCGCTGGAAGATCCGCTCGCCCACCGGCTGCTCGAGGCCACGATCAAGGAAGTCTTCGCCGGGCACGTGGTCCGGGCGACGCCGATCATCCACGCCTCGCGCGACCGGTGGTTTCAGACCCGGGTCACCCGGCTGGTGGCGCGCGAGGACGGGGTGGTGGTGAGCCACGAGGACGTCACCGCCTTCAAGAACTCGCAGCACCAGGCGCGCGACCTGCTCGAGGCGACCTCGGGCGCGCTCGGGCCGGCGCTGCTGCGCGCAGTGACTCGCCAGCTCGCCCGCCTCACCTCGGCCCGGTACGCGTGGGTGGGGATCCTCGACCGCGACCAGCCCGAGCTGGTGCGCTGCACCGCGTTCTGGGACGACGAGAAGAAGGTCTTCAACTCCGACTTCGCCTGCCCGCTGGCCGGCACTCCCTGCGAGACGGTGATCGGCAAGACGATGACCGTGATCAGCTCGGGGGTGCGCGCCCGCTTTCCGCGCGACGCCGAGTTCGTCACCTTGCAGATCGAAGGCTACCTCGGGATGCCGCTCAACTCGCTCGACGGAGAGCCGATGGGGCTGCTCTGCGCAGCGCACACCGCGCGGCTCGACACCGCGATCGATCCGCAGCTGCTCAACGGCCTGGCCACCCGCGCCGGAGCGGAGATCTCCCGATCGCGCGCGGAGCACGCGCTGCGCGAGAGCCAGGAGCGGCTGAAGCTCGCCCTCGTCGGCACCGACGACGGGGTGTTCGACTGGGACCTCCCCAGCGGCAAGGTCCGCGGCGACGCGCGGCTGACCGGGATGCTCGGGTACCTGCCGGGCGAGCTGCCCGACCTGGCCGCCTGGGACGCGATCACCCACCCCGAGGATCGCGCCGAGGTGGCGAAGGCGCTGATCGCCCACATCAAGGGCCAGACGCCGCTCTACCGGGCCGAGCTGCGGGTGCGGACGAAGGACGGCAGCTGGCGGTGGATCCTCGATCGGGGCAAGGTGGTCGAGCACGACGAGAACGGGCGCGCGGTGCGGATGACCGGGCTCCACACCGACATCGAGGAGCGCAAGCGGCTCGAGACCCAGGTGCAGATCTCCGGGCGGATGGCCTCGGTAGGCACGCTGGCCGCGACGCTGGCGCACGAGATGAACACCCCGCTGTCGTATCTGGCCACCGGGCTCACCGCGCTGACCGCCGCCACCGACGCGGTGGGCCGGGAAGAGGCGCTGACGATGGCGTGCGAAGGGGCGCAGCGGATCCGTCAGGTGGTCAGCGACGTGAAGACGTTCTCGCACGTCGACCCCTGGGCGGCGCGGACCCACGTCGACCTCCCGGAAGTGGTCGAGCGCGCGGTGCGGATGGCCCGCCACCTGATCGAGCCGCGCGGCCGGCTCGAGGTCTCGCTGCCCCGCACGCTGCCCCGCACCCTCGCTCACCACGCCCAGCTGTCGCACGTGTTCCTCAACCTGCTGGTCAACGCCGCCCAGTCGCTGCCCAGCGACGGCGGAACCCACCTGGTGCGGGTCAGCGGGCGCACCGACGCGCGCGGGTGGGTGGTGATC
>JAGSPQ010000117.1 GCA_018262385.1 Myxococcaceae bacterium
TGCTGAGCACCGCGCTGCGCCCCCCGGGGTTCAAGCCGCCAGCCCACCCCTTCGTGAACGCCCAGGCGCACGACCCGCGGTACGAAGACCAGCTGGCTCAGCTGCTCGAGAAGTCGAAGTCGGTCGAAGCGTTCATCGCCCTGCTCGAGAAAGAAGGCTTCGAGGTCAGCGCCCGATGAAGATCCGAGGGGGCAACAAGGCCGCCGCGATTCCCCCGCCGCCGCCGGCACCCGGGGCCGCTGCCGTCGCGACGCCGCGCGCGCGGGTGGCCGACTCGCTGGGGCCGTTTCCTCCTCCTCCGCCAGGCGGCCGCACCACCGTGCTGCGCGGAGTGGAGGTCACCGCCTACGCGCCCTCGGATCTCGCCGAGGCCGAGGCCACCCGGGTGGTGACCGCGATGACCGCCCGGCCCGACCTGCAGCGAAAGCTGAAGGCGGCGAAGGTCGAGCTGGTGATCATCCCCCAGCACACCAAGATGACCGACCTGCCCGAGTTCGCCTCGCTCAAGGGCCGGCGCACCTTCGATGGCCGGGTGTGGGACGACGTCCGCGGCGTCGGCGGCACCCCCACCCCCGACGGGCGGACCGCGGTCGGAATCCCGGAAGAGAACCTCGCCGACCTCCCCAGCGACGGCTATCCGGGAAACTACAGCGTGGCGATCCACGAGCTGGCGCACGTCATCCACGAGCACGTCACCCGCGACGAGAAGGCCGCGATCGACGCCGCCTTCGAGGCGCGCAAGGCCGCCGGCGGCCCGTGGACCGAGCCGTACGGCTCGAGCAACGCCCACGAGTACTTCGCCCAGGCGACCAACGCCTTCTTCGACCGCAACGTGGGCATGGGCCACAGCGGCAAGCCGTGGCTGCAGCAGAACGACCCGGCGATCCTCGCGCTGCTGACGAAGATCTACGAGCCGCAGCCGCCGGTGGTCTGAAAGCCGCCTTCGCGCCGCACCCGCTCCGCGCCGCCTGTGGCATCTTGCCGCGCGTGGATGCGCATCTGATTCAGCTCGACCAGGACCACCCCGGCTTTCGCGACCCGGCCTACCGGGTTCGCCGCGACGCGATCGCCCGCCTCGCCCTCTCCCACCGGGCCGGCGAGCCGCCGCCCCAGGTCGCCTACCTCCCCGAGGAGCACCAGGTCTGGAGCGGAGTGCTCGAAGCGCTCGCTCCGCTGCACGCGCGCTACGCCTGCCGCAGCTTCCTCGAGGGCTGGCCGAAGCTTCAGTTCGAGCCGGCGCGAATCCCCCAGCTGTCCGAGGTCAGCGCCCGGCTGAAGCAGCTCACCGGCTTCAGCTACGAGCCGGTGGCCGGGCTGATGAGCCCGCGCGAGTTCATGGAAAGGCTCGCCGCCCGCACCTTCCTCGCCACTCAGTACATGCGCCACCCGAGCGCGCCCCTCTACACCCCCGAGCCGGACGTGATCCACGAGCTGGTCGGCCACGCTCCTTCGTTGAGCGACCCGCGCTACGCCCGCGTCAACGCGCTGTTCGGAGAGGCCACCGCCGCGGTCACCGACGACGCGACGATTCAGGAGCTGATCCGCACCTACTGGTTCTGCCTCGAGTTCGGCCTGGTGCGCGAGGGCGGGGAAGTGAAGGCGGTCGGCGCCGGGCTGCTGTCGTCGTTCGGGGAGCTCGGCCGGTTCGAGCGCGAGTCGACCCTGCTGCCCTTCGAGCTGCAGCGCATCGCCCAGACCCCGTTCGACCCGACCCAGTACCAGGCGACGCTGTTCGTCGCTCCGTCGGAGGAGGCGCTGCTCGGCAGCCTCACCGGTTGGCTCGAAGGTCTGGCTTCGGGCTAGAAGGCCCGGGTCCGTGTTTCCGCGCACCCTCCTCGTCCTCTCCATCCTGCTGTGCAGCGCGTGCTCGGCGCCGACTCCGCCCAAGCCGAAGCAGGAGATCTGTGGCAACGGGGTCGACGACAACGCCGACGGGAAGACCGACTGCGCCGACCCCACCTGCTTCACCTCGCCGATCTGCGAGCGGGTGGTCGAGGACTGCCGCAACACCATCGACGACAACAGCGACGGGAAGATCGACTGCGAGGACCCGGACTGCGCGGCGGACCCGTTCTGCATCAAGGTCGAGACCTGCGGCAACGGCCTCGACGACGACCGCAACGGGAAGATCGACTGCGCCGATCTGGTGTGCGCCAACGCGGCCGGCTGCGGCGACGGTGGCCCCGAGCTCGGCCACTGCGACGACACGATCGACAACGACAACTCGGGACGCGCCGACTGCCTCGACACCCAGTGCGTGGGCCAGGCGTGCGGAGCCGGCTGCGCCTGCACCGACGGCGGAACCAAAGGCGAGGCCGACTGCACCGACAACCTCGACAACGACCTCGACAGCAAGAAGGACTGCGCCGACTCCGACTGCACCGGCCTGGGCTGCGGCACCGGCTGCCTGTGCGGCAACGGAAAGAAGTCCGAGACCGAGTGCGGCGACGGGCTCGACAACGACGGCGACACCGCCAACGACTGCCTGGACAGCGACTGCGCCAGCGCGGCCTGCGGAGCCGGGTGCGTCTGCGCCGCCGGGCTGAAGAAAGAGACCCTCTGCACCGACGGCCTCGACAACGACGGCGACACCCAGGCCGACTGCTTCGACGTCGACTGCGCCACCGTCGCGTGCGGCACCGGCTGCGTCTGCCAGGGCTTGAAGAAGACCGAGACCGTCTGCACCGACAGCCTCGACAACGACGGCGACTCCCAGGCCGACTGCTTCGACGCCGACTGCGCCACCCTCGCGTGCGGCGCCGGGTGCCTGTGCCAGGGCTTGAAGAAGACCGAGACCGTCTGCACCGACGGGCTCGACAACGACGGCGACAGCAAGACCGACTGCTTCGACTCGCCCGACTGCGACGGCACCAGCTGCGGCGCCGGCTGCTCCTGCGTGGGCGGCGCGAAGAAAGAGCTGCTGTGCGGCGACGAGCTCGACAACGACGGCGACGGGCTGCGCGACTGCGCCGACCAGCCCGACTGCACCGGCGCGGCGGGGTGCGGCAATCCGGCCAGCGCCGAGGCCGGCCAGTGCAACGACGGCGTCGACAACGACAACGACGGCTTTCGCGACTGCCAGGACTCCGACTGCAACGGCGGCAGCTGCGGCGTCGGCTGCGCCTGCCAGGCGGGGGGCAAGCGCGAGACCCAGTGCACCGACAACGTCGACAACGACGGCGACGGCTTGAAGGACTGCGCGGACCTCGACTGCGTCGCCACCGGCACCGAGACCTGCGGCGACGGCATCGACAACAACTGCGACCGGGCGATCGACTGCGCCGACCCCGCCTGCGGCGCCAGCCCCAGCTGCGTCAACCTCGCCGACGGCAAGGCGTGCGCGCTCGGGTCTCAATGTCTGGGCGCAATCTGCCGCACCGAAGGCACCACCGGCTGGCCCTCGGGCGCCTGCGTCTCCGGCACCTCCTGCACCATCGACACCGGCACCGGCGCCTCGAGCGGCTGCTCCAACAACTCGACCAGCACCTGCGTGAGCGACAACTTCGGCCGGTTCTGCCGGCAGACCTGCGCCGGCGGCTGCCGCCCCGGCTACGCCTGCCACGACCAGGACGAGGACAGCGCCACCCCGAGCGCGTGCGTGCCGCTCTGCGACACCGACGCCCACTGCGCGGTGGCGGGCAGCAACTACGGCTGCAACCCGTGGAGCCGGCTTTGCGAGGCGAAGGACAAGGCGAAGGCCAAGCTCGGCGGCGCGTGCAGCAACGACGGCGACTGCGAGACCAACCAGTGCCTGAAGAGCTCGGGCAACGGCGGCTACTGCCTCGGGCTGTGCCGGAAGGCCGGCGGCAGCTGCGCCGGCGACGGGGTGTGCGCGTTCTCCAGCGGTGGCGACGCCACCGGCGAGTGCTTCGACGGCTGCACCACCGCCGCGATGTGCCGGCCCGCCCCCTACACCTGCCGGGCGCCCCCGGTCGGCTCCGGCCAGGTCTGCTACTGCGGAATCTCGGGCGACACCTGCACTGGCAACGGTGACTGCTGCGGCGGCTTCTGCCAGAGCTTCGGTTTCCTCAAGATTTGTCTGTAGCCCTCGCACATCGGAGCACAACGTGCTGATCAGCTCCGCCCGAATGCTGGCGCCAAAGTCCCCCGCCCCGTTAGGTTTTGCCGCTCGGCTGTCGCGGCACCGGAGCATTCTGAAGATGAAGCAACGCTACATGCTGTCCCGCAGAGGCGTCCTCGGCGCCTTCGTCGGCACCGCCCTGCTGCCCGCCACCTCGCGGGCCGAGCGGAAGATGTCGTACAACGAGTTCTTCGAGGTCACCCGCACCGAGCTGTTCATTCCCGGGCTGCATCCGTCGCACGACGGGCTGGTGATCGCGCAGCTGTCCGACATCCACATCGGCCGCGGCTCGCCCGATGGGCGGGTGATCTCGGCGGTGCGGATGGTGAACGAAGAGGCGCCGGACCTGGTGGTGCTGACCGGCGACTACGTGACCACCAAGCGGGATCCCTACGAGCGGGTCCCGGCGCTGCTGCAGGGAATCAACGCGCCGACCTACGCGGTGCTGGGCAACCACGACCACTACACCGACCCGGCCTACCTGCGCCGCGGGCTCGAGGGCGTCGGCTACACCGTGCTGCAGAACGAGCACAGCGTGCTGCGGCTCAAGGGCGCGGATCTGAACGTCCTCGGCCTCGACGACAGCACCACCCACAACGACGACGTCGAGAAGACGTTCAAAGCCAACCCCACCGGCTCGCGGCTGGTGCTCGCCCACACCCCGACCGCGGCGAAGAAGCTGCCGCCGTGGAAGGGAATGCTGTGCCTGTCGGGCCACACCCACGGCGGGCAGCTGCACGTGCCGAAGCTGACCGAGGGCATCTTCACCGCCGGCGGGATGCCCTACGTCCGCGGGCTCTACAGCGTCCGCGGCAACCAGCTGTACGTCAACCGCGGGCTCGGCTTCGGGCGCGGCACCGTGCTGCCGAGGCTGAACTCGGATCCCGAGCTGAGCCTGATCACCCTGCGGGCGATCGGCTAAGCCGCGCTGAATCCTTGTCGGATGCGCGCGTGGGGGCTAACTGCCGCGCAATGCGTTTTCCGATTCTCCTCGTCACCGGCCTGGTCTGCATCGTGCTCGGCGTCGCCGGCTCCGAGTGGAGCCGCCGTCATCCAGCCGAGAAGCTGGCCCCGGTGGTGCTCCCTCCGCCCGCCGCGCTCACCGCCGACGCGCTGGCGGTCACCGAGCCGCTGGCCGACGTCCCCGCCGACGCCGAGCAGCTGCACGTGTCGAACGCCGAGCTGACCGGCTTCGCCCGGGACGTGAAGCTCCCCGAGAGCTTCGCCGTGGCCGAGGCGAAGGCGGTCCTCGGCGGCTCGCTGTTCGCGCGGCACGCCACCGCCCACGGCAACGCGGTCTTCTTCATCTCCGAGGAAGGCAAGCAGGGTGCGAAGCAGACCCTGGTGCGGGTGACCGCCGGAGATCTTCCCCGCGCGCTCGCGGTGCACCGGCCCGGGGTGGGCGCGCTCGCCCTCGACGGCACCCGGCTCTACTGGTCGGAGGGCGGCGCGATCTTCTCCACCGACTCCACCGCCGGCGGCGCGGCCAAAGCGGTGGTTCAGTTTCCGAAGGCGCGGATCACCTCGCTGGGCGTCTCGGGCAACCTGCTGGTCGCCGCGCTGGTGCCCAAAGCGCTCGATCCGTTCTCCAGCGAGCCGGTGGGCGCGATCGTCTCGGTGTCGATCTCCGACGGCCGGGTGAAAGTGCTGGCCGGCAAGCAGGTGCGCCCGGCCGAGGTGCGCACCGACGGACGCAGCGCGGTGTGGATCGCCGGCTACCCCGCCGAGCTGTGGCAGGCCGAGCTGCCCGGGGGCGAGCCGCGCCTGCTCTCGACTCGCGCCGACGGCCCGGTGCTGCTCGAAAACGCGTTCATCACCTTCCGCCACCCGGTGGTCGGCAGCCCCGAGCTGGTGCGAATGGGAGCCGACGGCACCTCGGTGGTGCTGGCGAAGGGCGAGGTGGATCGCGTCACCCAGCTGGCGGGCGACAGCTGGTTCTCGGTGGGCGGCACGGTGAGCCGGGTCGACGCGCGGGGCGAGCAGACCCAGGTGGTCGCGCGCCTTCCCCAGCCGGTGCTCGAGCTCGCCGTCACCGACGACGCGCTCTACGTCGTCACCCGCCAGGAGGCCGGCGGCCACCTGCTGGTGCGCCTGCCCCGCAGCACCCCCGAAGGCGCCCGCCCGTGAGCGCGCTGCGCCCCGCCACCGAGGCGGAGAAGCGCGCGCGCGACGAAGTGACCTGGCAGGAGTGGGGCAGCCGGCTCACCGTCCCCCAGTACCTCGAGCGCGAGCAGGCGCTGCGGGCCCACCCGTGGTGCCGCCGGACGATGACCACCTGGTTCCTCACCGAAGGCGCCGAGGTGCGCTGCTCGTGCGAGACGTTTCGCGTCGACAGCAACGTCGGCCCCAGGCCGGGCGCCAGCTTCTCGGTCGCCTCGGTCTTCACCGAGCCCTCGAAGCGCGGCCGGGGGTACGCCGGGCAGCTGATGGCGGCGCTGCTCGAAAGGCTCCGCGAGCAGCCCGACGCCCAGAGCTCGGTGCTCTTCTCCGACGTCGGGGCGCCGATCTACGAGAAGAGCGGCTACCGCGCGGTGCCCGCCTTCGACTGGGTACTGCCACCCGGCAATTTTCCGCTCCAGGCGCAGTGGCTCGAGGAGCCGGTCGCCGCGCCCCGCCGCTGCGCCGCGCGCGAGGGCCAGCTGCTGCTGCACCCCACCGCCGAGCAGCTCGACTGGCACTTCGAGCGCAGCCGGCTCTACGCCCGCTTCCTCGGGCGGCCCGCGCTGACCCACTACGGCGCGCGCACCGCCAACGCCGCCGCCTGGTGGACGGCGCAGTTCAAGAGCGACGAATTGCTGGTGCTGTGGCTCGACGCGCCCGACGCCGCGGCCGCCGCTCCGCTGCTCCGCGCGGCCCAGCTGCAGGCCCATCGGGCCGGGCTGCCCAGGGTGAGGGTGTGGGAGACGCTCTCGCTCGGCGGGCTCGAGGGCGCCCGGCGGATTGCGCGGGAAGGAGAGCTGCCGATGGTCGCTCCGCTGAATGCGACCTTCACCGACTGGCACCGCATCGAGCGCGTTTTGTGGGTTTGACACCAGGCCCGGCCGTCAAAGGAGCGGTGCCGACGCAGGCAACTTCGCTTAGGCTGGGGGCAGTGAAGCGCTTGATTCTCGTTTCCGATGCCAGCCCCGAACTGATCGACACGCTCGCGCTCATCGCCGAGAAGCTCGACTTGAAGGTGGTCGCCGATGCTCCCTCGCGGGTGGTGGCGCGGGCGCGCAAGGAGAAGCCGCACCTGATCGTGCTCGACGTCCAGCAGAAAGACGGGCTCGAGCTGCTCAGCCTGCTGAAGACCGGCCTGGGCACCCGCGACATCCCGGTGGTGGTCGTGGCCGGCGAAGACTCGGCCACCCTGCGCGAGATGGCGCTCGAGATCGGCGCCGACGCGTTCGTCGAGAAGCCGCTGGGGCCGGACTTCCTGCCCAAGGTCGCCACCTTCCTCGCCAACCAGAAGAAGTAGCCGCCTCCGAGAAGCGGCCAAAGGTGCCGTGGTAAGCAGCGCGGATGACGACTGCCCTGCTGATCCTGGCCCTGCTGGCGGCGCCCGCGGCCCCGGTCGCTCCCGCCCAGAAGCGCCTGCCCTTCATCGAAGACGACTACCCCACTGCGCTCGCGATGGCGAAGAAGGGCAAGGTCCCGCTCTTCGTCGATGCGTGGGCGCCGTGGTGCCACACCTGCGTCTTCATGCGCGAGCACGTCTTCAACCGGCCCGAGCTGCTCAAGCACGGCCAGCGGTACGTGTTCCTCTCGATCGACACCGAGAAGGAATCGAGCGCGCCGTTCCTCCAGAAGTTTCCGATCGACGTCTGGCCCACCCTGTTCGTGGTCGACAGCGCGAAAGAGACGGTGGTGCTCAAGTGGCTGGGCAGCGTGAACGTCGAGCAGTTCGGCAAGCTGCTCGACGACGGCGAGAAAGCGGTGAAGGTCGCCGCCCAGGCCAGGGGCTCGGTCGAGCAGAAGCTGGCCCAGGC
>JAGSPQ010000118.1 GCA_018262385.1 Myxococcaceae bacterium
CCGCGCCGAGGGAAACCGCAGTCAGCAGAGCGATCATCCTCCGGCGAGTTAGCCCACTACTCCGGGGCGGGGAACTGCTTCTCGAGCTCGGCCGTCACGTCGTTCGCTTTGGTGATCTCGAGAAACTTCGCCACCGCCGCCCGCGCGACCCGCTTCTTCTGCGGATCGTTCTTGTCCACCGCGTAGAGCCCGAACTGCATGCCCATGCCGTGGTTCCACTCGAAGTTGTCCATCAGCGTCCAATAGAAGAAGCCCCGCACGTCGGCCCCGTCGCGGATCGCCCGCCGGATCCAGGTCGCGTGTCGCACCAGCCAGCTGGCCCCCGCCGCCGAGTCGGTCTGCACCTGGGCCCCGGTCTCGGTGACGAACGAGGGCAGGCCGTAGCGATCCTTGATGTGGAGCGCGATCTCGTAGAGCCCCTTCGGGTAGTCCTCGAACAGCACGATGTTGGTCGGGTCGAAGGTGGTCAGCATCGACAGCGTCGGCAGGCTCGCCGAGCCGGTGCCGGTCACCGTGGTGCGGCCGTAGTAGTTGATCCCGACGAAATCCAGGCGCCCGGCGAGATCGTCGCGGTGCACCGAGGTGCCGTCGAGCTCGGGGTCGATGTCTCCCTTCGCCACTGCGTCGAGGAAGGCGGTGTTGTAGAGGTAGAAGACGTTCGCCGCCGCGCGCTGGTCGACCTTCGAGTCCGTCTTCCCCTTCACCGGCGAGGTCGAATACACGAGCCCGACCGTGGAGCCGGGATCGTTGGCCTTCACCGCGTCGTACATCCGCGCGTGGGCCTCGATCATCGCCACCATCACCGCCTTCGCCGCGTCGTACTGGAACCCCACCGCCGGAGGATTGAGCCGCTCGGCGCTCGGCAGCAGGTAGCCGGGCAGCACCACCGCGAACGGCTCGTTCTGGGTGGCCCACAGGTCCACCTCGCCGCCGAACTCCTTCGCGCAGAAGCCGGCGTACTTGGCGATCTCGTCGACGATCCGGGTCCGATCGAGCCAGCCGCGCTTGGTGCAGGTGGAGAAGTTGTTGTGGCAGTCGATCCCGTCGTGAATCCAGGTCGGCAGGGTGTAGTGGTGCAGGGTGACCAGCGGCTTGATCCCCCGGGCCTTCAGGGCGGCGAGCATCGCGTGGTACTTCGCCAGCGCCTTCGGATCCGCCTTCGCCTTCAGCGCGTCGTAGCCCTCGATGCCGTCGGTGGCGGTGGGGAAGATCCGGCTCCACTCGAGGCTGAAGCGAAACCCGTTGAGCCCCAGCTCGTTCTTCGCCAGATCGAAGTCCTGCTCGTACAGCTCCCAGTGGCCCGGCCCGCTGGTCACCGGGTCGGTGGTGAGGTTCGCCGCCAGATCCGGCACCTCGGAGCGCCGCGCGATCAGCTCGTACCAATCGCTGTTGCGATCTTCGCACTCGGCGGCCGCCAGGGTGGGGCAGCCCATGTCGACCTGGAAGCCAGCGACCGCCGCTCCCCAGAGGAACCCGGCGGGGAAGGGCGGCGGCTTCGGGGCCGGGCAGCCCAGCACCGCCAGCAGCACCGCCGCGGCGAGGGCGCGGCGCATCAGACGAAGAGCGAGCTCAACGACTCTGCCCGGTGGATTCGGGCGATCGCTTCGCCGAACAGCCGATCGGTCGGCACCACCCGGATCTTCGCGCACCCCTGCGCCGCCTTGCTCAGCGGCACCGTGTCGGTGAAGACCGCCTCTTCGAGCACCGACTCGTTGAGGCGGGTAATCGCCGGGCCAGAGAGGATCGGGTGCACCGCGTAGGCGAACACCCGGCGGGCTCCCTTCTCTTTGAGCGCCGCTGCGCCCTGGGCGAGGGTGCCGGCGGTGTCGACGATGTCGTCGACGATGATCGCGTCGCGGCCCTTCACGTCGCCGATCAGGTTCATCACCTCCGACGCGTTGGCGCGCGGGCGCCGCTTGTCGATGATCGCCAACGGGGTGTTGAGCCGCTTCGAGTAGGCGCGCGCGCGCTCGACGCCACCGGCATCGGGCGAGACGATCACCAGCTCATCGGTGTTGGGGAACTTCTTCTTCATGTCCTCGAGGAACACCGGCGAGGCATAGAGGTGGTCGGAAGGGATGTTGAAGAAGCCCTGGATCTGGCCGGCGTGCATATCCATCGACACCACCCGGCTGACTCCCGAGCCGGCCACCAGATCCGCCACCAGCTTGGCGGTGATCGGGGTGCGCGGCGCCACTTTGCGATCCTGCCGGCCGTACCCGTAGTAGGGGATCACCGCGTTGATCGACGCGGCGCTCGCGCGCTTGCACGCGTCGGCCATGATCAACAACTCCATCAGGTGGTCGTTCACCGGAGGGCAGGTCGACTGGATGATGAAGACGTCGAGACCGCGGACGTTCTCTCCAATCTCGACCTGAATCTCACCATCCGAGAACCGCGCGACATCCGCTTTCGACAGGGGGCGCTTGAGGTACTCACAGATTGCTCTCGCCAACACGGGGTTGCTGCTCCCCGCGAAGACCTTGAAGTCGTGGCTCACCGGCATGACGGTTGAGTAGAACAGCCGCCTCAACCGATCAACTGTACCGGCAGATCTGATCGGGCCGGCGGGTCACTCCGGGTCGGGGTAGACCTCGACCGTCGGGCGCCGCGGAATGGGGGGAGCGGTTTTGACCTTCTCGTATTCCGCCAGGACGATCTTCTCCATCTTGTCCCTCATCTCGGCGTTCAGCGGATGCGCGATGTCCTTGTAGGTCCCGTCCTTTCGCTTCTTGGCCGGCATCGCCACGAAGAGACCGGTCGTGCCATTGATGACCTTCAGGTCACGCACGACGAAACAACCGTCGAGCGTAATGGTGACGTACGCGCGGAGCTTGTCTTCATCAACGGTAAAGACCTTCACATCGGTGATGTCCATCTCTCGAACTCCCCCCGAGGGCTGGCGGACGTGCCCCTCAATGCTGCCCTACGGACTTGTGCGGACTGTGCCCCATATCAACTGCTTTGTGGGTTCCGATGCAACCGGGGTTGACGAACGGATGACAATCGGTATCTTCCGCCCGCTTTTTTACCCCACACGGAGACTCACCCCATCGCACGAGATCAAAGAACGAATCGCCGCATCAGAGCCCGCGAGGTGCGGGTGGTGGGAGCGCAGGGTGAGCAGTTGGGGGTGCTATCGATCGAGCAAGCGCTCGAACGGGCAGGAGCCGATGGGCTGGACCTCGTCGAGGTCAACCCGATGGCGAAGCCGCCGGTCTGCAAGATCATGGACTACGGCCGCTTCAAGTACGAAGAGAAGAAGAAGACCAACGAGGCCAAGAAGAAGCAGGTCGTCGTCAAGGTGAAGGAGGTCAAGCTCCGTCCCAAGACCGAAGAGCACGACTACGACTTCAAGATCCGCAACGTCCGCACCTTCATCGAAGAAGGGAACAAGGCGAAGATCACGATCATGTTCCGCGGTCGTGAGATCACCCACCGCGAGCTGGGCACCGCCGTGCTCGACGACGTGGTCCAGGATCTGAAAGACGTGGCGATCGTCGAGAGCACCCCCCGGATGGAAGGGCGGCAGATGTTCATGATCCTCTCGCCCAACGCGAAGGTCGCTCAGAAGGCACGCGACGCTCACCGCCAGGCGCTGCAGGAGCAGGAGAAGGCGAAGGCCGCGCGGGCCAAGCAGGAAGAGCAGGACGAGAAGGCGAAGGGCGCCAGCCCCTCGAGCCCCCGTGCTCCCGCCGCGGCGCCGGCCCCGGTCCCGGCCCCGGAAGCCTCCGCGCCGCACCCCTCTTCGACCTAGTCGACCCGGGTCCTCTGGCTGGGGACACCAAGCAGTTGACAGGACGGGCAAAACTCCGGTACGAGCGCCGCCCTTTCGCAGCGAACGCTGCAGGAAACATTTATGCCCAAGATGAAGACGAAGAGCGGCGCGAAGAAGCGCATGCAGGTGAAGAAGTCGGGGAAGGTGAAGTTCGGCCACGCGATGGGGCGTCACTTGTTCACCCACGGGAAGACCCCCGATGGTAAGCGCAAGAACCGCGGCACCGGTCACCTGAAAGACATGGATGCCAAGAAGGTCATCAAGGAGCTGTTCCCCTACGGGGCGAACTGAACAACCATGCGCGTCAAACGAGGTTTCAAGGCCCGCCGTCGTCGTAACCGCGTCCTCAAGCTCGCCAAGGGCTTCCGGGGTCGTCGCAAGAATTGCTACAAGCGCGCGAACCAGGCCGTCGAGCGAGCGCTCGACTACGCCAGCCGCGATCGCATGCGCCGCAAGCGCGACTTCCGTGCGCTCTGGATCGTCCGCATCAACGCGGCGTCCCGGGCCCTCGGCCTGTCGTACTCGAAGCTGATCGCCGGGCTGAACAAGGCGAAGATCGCGATCGACCGGAAGATCCTCGCGGATCTCGCCGTCGCCGATCCCGCGGGTTTTGGGGCCGTCGCGAACATCGCGAAGGCGGCCTAGAGAACGGAAAGAAGTTCGGCATTTCCAGGGTCGCCTTGCTTCGCGCAGGGCGGCCCTGTTTGTTTTTCAACCGCCAGGAGCTTTGTCCGCCATGAAAGATCGACTCGAAGCAATGGTGACCGGGCTGAAGGGCGCGCTGGTGGAAGAGCGGCTGCGCGCCGACAACGGCGCCGCGTTCGTCGAGGAGCAGCGGGTCAAGTACCTCGGCAAGAAGGGTGAGTTCTCCCAGGTGATGGGCGGGGTGGGGAAGCTGCCGCCCGAAGAGCGCAAGGCGGCGGGCGAGCTCGCCAACCGGATCAAGGCCGAGCTCGAGGGGCTGCTGACGAAGGCGGCCGCGCAGGTCGACGAGCTGAAGCTCGAGAAGGAGCTGAAGGGGCCGCGGCTCGACGTCACCCTGCCGGGGCGGGGCCGGCCTCCGGGCAGGCGTCACCCGGTCTCGCAGACGCTGGAGGACATCGTCGCCACCTTCGGCCGGCTGGGCTTCTCGGTGGCGACCGGGCCCGAGATCGAGCTCGACTGGTACAACTTCGAAGCCCTCAACGTGCCGGCCGATCACCCCGCGCGCGACATGCAGGACACCTTCTATCTCGACGGCGGCTGGTTGAAGGCCGCCGCCAGCCCGGTGCTGCTGCGGACCCACACCTCGCCGGTGCAGATCCGCACCATGCTCCAGCAGCCGCCGCCGGTGCGCGCGGTGATGCCGGGCCGGGTGTACCGCAAGGACTCCGACGTCACCCACACCCCGATGTTCCACCAGGTCGAAGGGCTGTTCGTCGACAAGCAGGTCACCTTCGCCGAGCTCAAGGGCACCCTCGACAGCTTCGCGAAGGCGTTCTTCGGCAGCGCGGTGCAGACCCGCTTCCGCCCCAGCTTCTTCCCGTTCACCGAGCCCTCGGCCGAGGTCGACGTCTCGTGCGTGATGTGCGCGGGCAAAGGCTGCCGGGTCTGCAAGAACAGCGGCTGGCTCGAGGTGCTCGGCAGCGGGATGGTGCACCCCAACGTCTTCACCGCGGCGGGCTACGACGCGACCCAGGTCACCGGCTTCGCCTTCGGCATGGGCGTCGAGCGGCTGGCGATGCTGCGCTACCGGATCGACGACCTGCGGACGATGTTCGAGAACGACTACCGCTTCCTCGCCCAGTTCTAAGCCGCCATGAAAATTTCACTCAGCTGGTTGTCGGATTACGTCGAGACGAAGGGCAGCACGCCCGACGAGCTCGCGCGCCGTCTCACCATGGCGGGCCTGGAGGTCGAGGGCCTCGAGCGCCCCGGCGCCGCGCTCAACGGCGTGGTGGTGGCGCAGATCGTCGAGTCCAACAAGCACCCCGACGCCGACAAGCTGTCGGTGACGAAGATCGACGCCGGGCAGGGCACCTTGCTGCAGGTGGTGTGCGGGGCGAAGAACTACCAGGTCGGCGACAAGGTCCCGCTCGCCACGGTGGGGACGAAGCTGCCCAACGGCACCGAGATCAAGGCCGCTCCGCTGCGGGGCATCGACAGCCACGGGATGCTGTGCAGCGCGCGTGAGCTGGGGCTCTCGGACGAGCACGCCGGCCTGCTGATCCTCGACCCGGCGCTGAAGGTCGGCACGCCGATCGCCCAGGCGCTGGCGATGGACGACGTGCTGTTCGAGGTGAACGTCACTCCCAACCGCCCTGACGCGCTCTCCCACCTGGGGATCGCCCGCGAGCTGGCCACCCTGCTGGGCACGACGGTGAAGCTGCCGGCGGCGAAGCTGGCCGAGTCGGCGCTGCCCGCCTCGGAAGCGGTCACGATCCGGATCGAGGATGCGACCCGGTGCCTGCGCTACGCGGCCCGGGTGATCGAAGGGGTGAAGGTCGGGCCCTCGCCGGCGTGGATGCAGCAGCGGCTGAAGGCGTGCGGGATGCGGGCGATCAACAACCTGGTCGACGTCACCAACTACGTGATGCTCGAGTGGGGCCAGCCGCTGCACGCGTTCGATCTCGATCGAATCGCCGGCGCGCAGATCGTCGTTCGCGCGGCGAAGGCGGGCGAGAAGCTGACCACCCTCGATGGCAAAGAGCGGGCGCTCTCGCCCGAAGATCTGCTGATCGCCGATCGCGATGCGGGCCTGGTGCTCGCCGGAGTGATGGGCGGCGCGAGCAGTGAAGTGACCGAGAAGACCAGCCGGGTGCTGCTGGAGTGCGCCACCTTCCAGCCGATGACGGTGCGCCGATCGGCCAAGCGGCACGGGCTGCACACCGAGTCGTCTCACCGGTTCGAGCGCGGCACCGATGTGTCGGCGGTGCCGGCGGTGCTCGATCGGGCGGCGGCGTTGATTGCCGAGCTGGGCGGGGGAACCGTGCGGGCGGGCAGGGTGGACGTGGTCCCGAAGCCGATCGCGCCCCGCCGGGTGAAGCTGCGGCCGGCGCGGGTGAGCGCGGTGCTGGGGGTGGCGGTGCCGGAGGCCGAGGCGGTGAAGATCCTCACCTGCCTCGGGTTCCAGCAGGTCGACGCCGAGCAGTGGGAGGTGCCGCTGGCCCGGGTCGACGTGGGTGGCGAAGAGGACCTGATCGAAGAGATCGCCCGCATCCGCGGGTACGACACGATCCCGACCGTGCTGCCGCGGGGGCTGGGGGTGCTGGCTCCCGAGCCGAAGGGCACCCTCGCCGAGCGCCGGATTCGCACCGCGCTGGCCGGAGCGGGGCTCGACGAGGTGGTGAACTACTCGTTCGTCGCTCCAGCCGAGCTGGCGGCGTTCGTGGCCGAGGAAGGCGCGATCGCGGTGACCAACCCGCTGTCGGCCGAGCAGTCGATGATGCGCACCACGCTGCTGCCGAGCCTGGTGCAGAACGTGCTGCGCAGCGCGCGGCACCAGGCCCAGGGCGTCCGCTTCTACGAGATCGCCCGCAGCTACCGGCCGGACCGCGATGGCGGAGGCCCGAATCACGTGCCGGTCGCGATCGAGCGGCTGGAGGTGGCGGGGGTGCTGTGGGGCCTGCGCGACAACGCCCGGACGTGGACGGCGAAGGACGCGGCGGTCGACTTCTACGACGCGAAGGCGGCGGTGGAGGCGGTGCTGGCGGCGCTGCACGTCGAGAACGTCCGCTGGGAGCCGCTGGACTCTCCCTGGTACCACCCGCGCTCGGCGGCGGCGGTGATGCGCGACGGCAAGCGGCTGGGCACCCTGGGCGAGCTGCATCCCCGGGCGCAGCAACGGCTCGACGCGCCGGCCGGGATCTTCCTCTTCCAGCTCGATGTCGAGGAGCTGGTGGCGGCGGCGGTCCTGGTTCCGCAGGCTTCGCCGCTGACCCGGTTCCCGGCGGTGCTGAGGGATCTGGCGCTGGTGGTGCCGCTGCCGCTGGAGAACGAGGCGATCCGGAGGCTGATTGTCGAGGTGGGCGCGCCGCTGGTCGAGGACGCCCGGGTGTTCGACGTCTACACCGGCAAGCCGATCCCCGAAGGGCAGAAGAACGTCGCCTTTGCGCTGCGGTACCGGGCGGCGGATCGCACCCTCACCGACGTGGAGGTCAACGCCGCCCACGCGAAGATCGTGGCGGAGGTAAACCAGCGCCTGGGCGGGCAGCTGCGGCAGTAGTCAAAATCCGTAGGAACGACGGGAAGTTGACAGCTGCAGGGGTGTTGGTCAGGATCGGAG
>JAGSPQ010000862.1 GCA_018262385.1 Myxococcaceae bacterium
AAGATCGAAGAAGCATTCAAGAAGGTCATCTAGACCCCCAACTGTGATTCGGAAGGCCTCGTGCTCGGCCACTTTCTCAAGCCCGAGTACGAGGAACTGATCCAGAAGAAGGATTGGGAGACGCTTCGGGTCGCCTTCGAAGAGATCGACCCGCCGGACATCGCCGAGATCCTCGAGGATCTTCCGCCCGAAGACAGCGGAGTGATCTTCCGCATCCTCCCCCGCGAGAAGGCCAGCCTCGCCTTCGAGTACCTGCCGGTCGATCAGCAAGCCGAGCTGGTCGGCACCCTCACCAGCGATCAGCTGGTCGGGATCCTCAACGAGATGGCGCCCGACGATCGCACGCGCCTCTTCGAGGAGCTGCCGGCGGAAGTCACCAAGCGGGCGCTGGCCACCCTCAAGCCGGAAGAGCTGCGGGTCGCCCGGCAGCTGCTCGGCTACCCCGAGGACACCGCCGGGCGCTACATGACGCCCGAGTACCTCACCGTGAAGCCGACGATGACCGCGGCCGAGGCGATCGAGCACGTGCGCAGCAGGGGCAAAGGGGTCGAGACCCTCAACGTCCTCTACGTGGTCGACGATCACGGAACGCTGGTGGCCGACGTGCGGCTGGGCGAAGTGGTGATGGCGTCGCCGGAAAAGACGGTGGCCGAGATCCCCTCGCGCCAGCTGGTCTCTTTGCAGGCGACCGCCCCGCGCGAAGAGGTGATCGCCACGTTCGAGAAGTACGACCGTTCGGCGCTGCCCGTCACCGACACCCGCGGCGTCCTGCTCGGGATCATCACCATCGACGACGTGCTCGACGTCGCCGAGGCGAAGGCGACCGAAGACATCCAGCGCCTGGGCGGGATGGAGGCCCTCGAAGCCCCGTACATGGACATCGGCTTCCTCGGGATGGTGAAGAAGCGCGGCGGCTGGCTGTCGGTGCTGCTGGTCGGCGAGATGCTGACCACCACCGCGATGGGCTACTTCGAGGCCGAGATCGCGCGGGCGGTGGTGCTGGCGCTGTTCATCCCGCTGATCATCTCGTCGGGCGGCAACTCGGGCAGCCAGGCCACCTCGCTGATCATCCGCGCCCTGGCGGTGCGCGAGCTCGAGCTCAAGGACTGGTGGAGGGTCGCCGGCCGCGAGGTGCGCAACGGCGCCGGCCTGGGCGCGCTGCTGGCGGTGATCGGCTTCTTGAGGATCTACTTCTGGCCCTCGCGCGAGAAGCTCTACGGCGCCCACTACGGGCTGATCGCGCTCACCGTGGGCTTGAGCCTGTTCGGGGTGGTGCTCTTCGGGGTGCTGGTCGGCTCGATGCTGCCGTTCGCCCTGCGGCGGATGGGGTTCGATCCCGCCACCGCCTCGGCGCCGTTCGTCGCCACCCTGGTCGACGTCAGCGGGGTGCTGATCTACTTCACCCTCGCCAGCCTGCTGCTCAAGGGGACGCTGCTGTAGCCGGCAGGACCTCGAGCAACAGATCCTCGCCCACCCGGTCGATCGACGCGATCCGCAGCGACGGGACCCGCGAGGCATGGCGGACGCCGAGCAGCCCGCTGAAGGTCAGCCCCTCGTGCCCGAACAGCTTGGGCGCGACGAACAGCCACAGCTCGTCCCACAGCTCTTCCTTGAGGAAGCTGCCGTGCACCGTCGCCCCGCCCTCGACCAGCACGTGGAGCAGCCCCGCCTTCCCCAGCCGGGTCAGCAGCGCCGCCAGATCGATCCGGCCCGCCCGGCCGGGCAGCCGCCAGACCTCGACCCCCCGGTCGGCCAGCGCCTCGGCGCGCGGGTACTGGGCGCCCTCGAGGGTGGCGACGATCGTCCTCGCGGTCGAGCGCTCGGTGTAGACCTTCGCGTTGCCCGCGGTGCGCAGCTTCGGGTCGAGCACCACCCGCACCGGATCCCGGCCGTGGGCGATGCCCCGGGTGGTGAGGCGGGGATCGTCGGCATCGACGGTGCCGGCGCCGACGATCACCGCGTCGACCTGGTTTCGCAGCGCGTGCACCCGGGCGCGCGAGAGCTCGCCGCTGATCCACTTCGACTCGCCGGTGCCGGTGGCCAGCTTCCCGTCGAGGGTGATCGCCGCCTTGAGGGTCACGAACGGCAGCCCGGCGCGGATGAACTTGAAGAACGGGCGGTAGAGCTGATCGGCCTCGGCCTGCAGCAGGTGGCCCACCACCTCGACCCCGGCCCGCTTCAGCCGCCGCACTCCCTTGCCGTTCACCAGCGGGTTGGGATCCGACGACGCGAACACCACCCGCTTCACCCCGTGCTCGAGGATCGCGATGCTGCAGGGCGGCGTCTTCCCGTAGTGATCGCACGGCTCGAGGGTGGTGAAGAGCTCGGCGCCCCGGGCGCGCCGGCCGGCGTCTTCCAGCGCGCTGATCTCGGCGTGCGGCCCCCCGGCCGGAGCGGTGAAGCCCCGCCCGACGATCTTCCCGCCCTTCACCACCACCGCGCCCACCGGCGGGTTGGGATGGGTGCGCCCCACCCCCTTGCGCGCCTGCTCGAGCGCGAGCCGCATCATTCCCTCGTCCCGGGGGTTGCTCGCGGCCGGCTTCGGCTTGGCCCTGCCCTTCACTTGCGCACTTTCTTCAGGCGCTCCTGCCCTTCGAGGATCTCCTTCAGCTCGTCCATGAACTCGGCGATGTCGCGAAACGAGCGGTACACCGACGCGAAGCGCACGTAGGCGACCTCGTCGAGCGCGGGCAGCCGGTTCATCACCTCTTCGCCGATCATCGTCGAGGGGATCTCCTTCTCGCCGCTCTCCTGCAGCTTGCGCTCGATCGCGGTGATGATCGCGTCCAGCTGCTCGACCGAGACCGGCCGCTTCTCACAGGCCTTCTTCAGGCCCATCAGCAGCTTGTCGCGATCGAACGCCTCGCGCCGCCCGTCTTTCTTGATCACCAGCGGGTTCAGCTCGTCCACCCGCTCGTAGGTGGTGAAGCGCCGCTTGCACGCCTCGCACTCGCGGCGCCG
>JAGSPQ010000863.1 GCA_018262385.1 Myxococcaceae bacterium
CATCCGCACCACGTCCGGGCAGCGATCGAACGACTCGGCCACGTCCTCGCAGTTCGGGTGGATCTCGACGTTCTCGCCGGCCCTCAGCAGCGCCAACCGGCAGCTGAGGAACCGATTGCGGGTCGGGGTGGTGAAGACGAAGGCGTCGGTGAGGCACCCCGAGTTGGTCTGCAGCGTCGTCTCGCAGTTGGTCCCGGGAGTGAAGAGCGTGGCCACCTGGGCACAGACCGGGCTGATGCACACCCGGTGAATGTAGTCGCGGCACACGGCGGGATCGGGCGCCTCCGGGCCGTCGCAGCCGGCCAGCATCAACACCAACATCGAGGTCACGGCTCGCACGAGCGCGGATGTTAACCCCAGAGATCGGTTGGGTTGAGGATCGATCGCGAGGCAGATCAACCCAGCCGATTTCCGGGGTTGACGCTATGAGGCGCCCATGGCCTGGATGTCCTTGAGTCTCGACGTGAAGAAAGCAGCGGCCGAAGCCGCGCAGGAACTGCTCACCGACTGTGGCGCGGCGGGGCTCGAGCTGCGCGACGGCGAGGGTGGGATGCCGAATGTGCGCAAGCCGAACCCGGGCGAGGCGATCGTGATCGGCTTCTTCGAGAAGCGCGCCGCCGCCGCCGCCGCGCTGAAGAAGGCGAAGAGCGTGCTCAGGCCCAGCCACGCCGAGCTCGAAGAGGTGGTCGAGAAGGACTGGAGCGAAGAATGGAAGCGCCTCATCCGCCCGGTCACCGTCGGGCGGCTGTGGGTCGGCCCGCCGTGGGAGAAGCCGCCGAAGGGCAAGGTGTGCCTGTTCATCGAGCCGAAGATGGCGTTCGGCACCGGCGATCACCCCACCACCTCGCTGTGCCTCGCCGCGGTCGACGACTTCCTCGGCGGCCACCCCGGCGCGTCGGTGCTCGACGTCGGCACCGGCACCGGGGTGCTGGCGTTCGCGGCGAAGAAGCTGGGCGCGGGCCGGGTGGTCGGCACCGACAATGATCCGATCGCCGTCGAGCTGGCGAAGGAATGCGCGGAAGAGAACGCGATCGAGGGGATCGCGCTGTCCGGCAAGCCGCTCGAAGCGATCAAGGGCCCCTTCGACCTGGTGCTCGCCAACATCCTCGCCAACACCCTGATCGCGCTCGCGCCGCAGCTGGCGAAGAAGGTGAAGCAGCGGCTGGTGCTCGCCGGAGTGCTGGTGCCCCAGGCGGACGAGGTCACCGCCGCCTTCGTCGCCGAAGGAATGAAGCCGGTGGGGCGAGCGGTTGACGGGGAATGGATCCGCCTCGACTTCGAGCGCCCGTGAAGCGGCTCCACCTTCCCCAGGCGGCCCCCGGAGCGCTGCGCCTGGAAGGGCCCCGCTTTCACCACCTGATCCGGGTGCTGCGGGTGCGCGCGGGAGAAGCGCTCGAGGTCTTCGACGGCCGCGGCACCGTCTTCCCGGCGCAGGTCGGCGAGGTGGGTGACGAGGCCGCCACGTTGACCCTCGGCCCCGGCGCGCCGCAGCCCGCCCCGCGCGAGATCACCATCGTCCAGGGCCTGCCGAAGGCAGAGAAGCTGGAGTGGGTGCTGCAGAAGTGCACCGAGCTGGGGGCGGCGGCGTTTGCGCCGGTGTTCTGCGAGCGCACGATCGTCAAGCCGAGCGGACGCGAAGACGCCAAGGTGCAGCGCTGGCAGCGGATCGTCGAAGAGGCGGCCCGCCAGTCGGGCCGGGCGGAGGTGCCGACGGTGCACCCGCCGCGGCCGCTGCTGGAAGCAGTGGGCGGGCTGAGCGGTTGCTTGATCCTGGTGCTCGACGAAGAGGAAGAGGCGCTGTCGTTGTCGGCGGCGGTCGCGCCGGCGCTGTCGACCGCGCAGCCGCTGGCGCTGGTGATCGGCCCCGAAGGCGGCTTGTCCCGGGCGGAAGTGGCGCAGCTTCAGCAGCGCGGCGCGGTGCCGGTGACGCTGGGCCGGCGCGTGCTGCGCACCGAAACGGCGGCCCTGGCGGCGCTGGCCGTGTTGCTTCATCTGCAAGGAGAGCTGGGTTAGTTTCACGCGCGTCAAAAGTGACTGACGGAAAAAAGACAGACGTTCCCGGCGCGCCGCTGGACGACTCGGTTCCGACCGAGACGCCGAAGCTGCTGCAACAGGATTTGGGTCTCGATCGCCGCGCCCCGCGGCCGGTGCCGGGCTTCGATCAACTCAAGCCGCTGCCGCCCGCGCTCAGGCCGGATCTGAAGGCCACCACCCCCTTCTTCCCCAGCCCGGCGAAGCCCAGCGCACAGCCCCCGGAGTACGCCAACACGGTGATCTCGGAGCGGAAGGATCCGCCCAGCCCGATGGACTTCGCCAAGACCGTCCCTTCGGCCGCGAACCCGGTGCTGGCGAAGATCCAGGCCGACGAGCGGGCCGCGCGCGAGCGGTTGGTCGCCGAGCGCCAGCTCGCCGAGCGCACCGCCCTCGAGAAGGCCGCCAACGAGCGGCTGGTTGCCGACCGCGCCGCGACCGGCCTGCGTTCGCCCGCGGTGCCGGCGCCGCGCGCGCCCGACCCCAGCCTGCTGCGCACCGACCCGGTGCGGCTGATGTCCCCGCAGGCCCAGGCGGCGCGTCCCCAGCCACTTCGCCAGCCGCTCGCCTCGAGGCCGCTGGATCCGACCCCCAGGGGCCAGGAAGTGACCACCGACCCGATGCCCCGCGAGGCGGTGCCCCCGGCCGGAGTGCAGCTGCCCGCGCAGACGGTGGTGCAGCGGGGCCCGGGTGCGGCGGCGGCAGTGCCGAAGACCGACCCGATGCAGCAGCCCGACGTGGCCGCAGCGATGGCGCGCGCGCCCGCCCCGTCGAACGCTCCGCTTCCGCCCAGCCGGGTGGCGATCCCTCCGCCGTCACCGCTGGCTCCACGCCCGCCGGCGAGCCGTCCGCCCGCGCCGACGGAGCGCACCGAGATCTCCCGGCCCGCTCCGATGGCGGGCCCGGCCACGCAGGGGGAAATTCCCCG
>JAGSPQ010000864.1 GCA_018262385.1 Myxococcaceae bacterium
GGCGCCGCGGGGATCATCAGCCCGACGATCAGCACCCCGAGCACGATGAACGACTGGAAGACGGTGAGCGACATCGGCACGCACCCGGGCACGCTGCTCTCGCACTGGAACGCCCTCGACAGCAGCGAGACCCCGACTCCGTTGAGCGTCCAATAGAGCGCCGTCCAGCAGAAGAACGCAGTCAGGTTCTTCCTGTCGGGCAGCTGCTTCATCGCGCCGACGAAGCCGTCGACCACGTGGGCGACCTTCTCGCCGAGCTTGGGCGAGATCCGCCCAGCGGTCGCCGCGATCAGCCGCACCGCGCGATCATGCTGCCAGCGGGCGAAGAGCAGGAACATCAGCCCCCCGCCAAAGACGGCGAACATCAGGTTCGCGCCGATCAGGATCCGATCGATCTGGCCGTGATCATTGGGCACGAAGAACAGCAGCCCCCGCAGCGCGGCCGCGACGATCATCCCGTCGACGATCCGCTCGAACACCACCGAGGTCATCGCCGCGCTGCGGCGAATCTTGCTCCGCTCGGCGATCAGGAAGGGCCGGGCGAACTCTCCCATTCGAAACGGGAGCACGATCAGCATCATGAAGCCGATCCCCGACGCTTCGTTCAGCTGCCGGAAGCGCACCTTCTCGATCCCCGACAGCAGGTTTCCCCACCGCAGCGTCCGCGAGACGTGCACCACCCCGAGGATCAGGAAGTACGGCAGCAGCCACCAGTAGTTGGCGGACTTCACCGACGCCCACATCTCGTCCCAGCGGGTGTCCTTGAAGGTCCACCAGAAGCAGCCACTGGTGATCGCCAGACTTATGGAGAGCTTGAGGAACTTCTTCACGGGCGGTCGGGCCTATATCAAGACAATGGGTTCGCCGCGCAGCAACGCCCCCGGATTATCAGCCAGGAGCGTCTGCAACACCTTCGGCCCCCACCCCTTCCCGAGCGCCTCGATCGCGGCGCCCACCCAGTCTTCCGCGCCCACCGGCGAGTGCAGATCGGTCGCCGCGACCGCGTACAGCCCGTCGTCGAGGAACCGCCGGGCCAGCTTCTGGGCGGCGCGGCCGTAGCGGCCGACGATTGCTCCGAGGTCGAGCTGCAGCAGGGCGCCGGCATTGACCGCCGCCTCGGCGCTCCCCTTCTTCTCGAACTCGAGGCAGCGCTCGGGGTGCGCGATCAGCGGCGTCACCCCCTTCACCTTCATCCGGAAGATGATCTCGGTCAGCATCGGCAGGGCCGAGGTGTAGGGCGCCTCGACCAGCATCGTGTTGCCCCCCAGCTTCCGCGCGGTCGGCAGCCCGGTGATCAGGGTGTCGTCGAGGAAGAAGTGCTCGGCGTTGACGAACAGCTCGAGCGGAACCGCGTGGGAAGTGAGCGCGGCCTTCAGCTCGTCGAGCCGCTGCCGCGCCACCTCGACCGTGGCGTACTCCGGGCGGTGGTGCGGGCTGGGCGCGGCGCGCACGAAACCCAGGGACACCAGCGCCTTCGCCATCGCCAGCGACTCGTCGAGCGATCGGCACCCGTCGTCGACTGCCGGGATCAGGTGGAGGTGCAGATCGGTGTAGCCCTTCCCGCTCATCGCCAGTTCACCAGCACGCCGAAGTTGAACCCACCGACGTACCCCGCCGACGCGAAGCGCGGATTGATGCTGAACGGCTGCTGGTAGGCGACGTAGGCGGCGAGGGTCACCGGCCCCAGGTCGACGCCCAGCTGCCCCCGCCCGTCGACCACCCCGTTCCACCGTTCCTCGGTGAGCGTCGGATCGCTGAACCGCGCGCCGTGCAGCACCGGGCCGAACATCGCCGACAGCCCCCAGTGCAGCTTCCTCCCTCTGCCCGAGCGCAGGCCGACCCCGGCGAGCGCCGAGTGCTGGTAGGAGATCAGCACTCCGGTGGGCCGCACCACCGCGAACGAGGGGCCCAGCTCGAGCGCGACGACGAACTCGGTCTTCTGCTCGATCAGCGCCACCTCCCAGCCGATCCGCGCGGTGGGAGAGAACACTCCGTTGCCGGCGTAGGCCCCGACCGTCACGTACCGGGGCAGAAACCAGGGGGTGCGCGAGCGATCGACGCCTCCGAGGGCGAGCGCGGCGATCAGCGGCAGGGTCAGCAGCACGATTGGCCCATATGCCGATAGAAAACGCGTGCTTGTCAACGCTGCTGCGAACCCCTAAGACCTGCGCCCTCTGGAGGAAGTCCCCAATTGGCAACGTCGCTTCGGACGTACGTCTTTCTCGATTCGCTTCAGCCCCAGCTCGCCGCGCACATCTGCACCACCTGCCGCGGTTATTACCCCGTCCCCTATGTCGCCTCGCTGTTCGTCGAGATCGCGCCGGGGATGGCCATTCACGGGTTGATTGACGTCGCGCTCAAGCAGACCAAGGTCCAGCCGGCGACGCTGGTCGTCGAGCGCGCCTACGGAATGCTCGAGGTCCACAGCGAGGACAAGGGCGAGGTCCGCAGCGCGGGCGACGAGATCCTCAAGGTCCTCGGCTGCACCGAGAACGACCGGATCAAGCCCAAGCTGGTCTCCAACACCATCATCCGGGCGATCGAGCCGATGCACGCGATGATCCTCGACCGGATCCGGTTCGGCTCGATGATCGAGCCCGGCCAGTCGCTGTTCATCCTCGAGTGCGAGCCGGCGGCCTACGCGGCGCTGGCGGCGAACGAGGCAGAGAAGGCGGCCAACGTCCGGCTCGTCGACGTGACCCCGTTCGGCGCGTACGGCCGTCTGTACATGTGCGGCAGCGAGTCGGAGGTCGACTCGGCGGCAGCCGCGGCAGTGGCGGCGCTCCAGGGCATCAGCGGCAAAGAGTCCGCGCCCGGCAAAGAAAAGTAGCGTTTTCGAAAGTCGAAGTTCTTGAACATCTTCACAACAAGCAACGAGGCAACGGATGGCTGACGCGCTGGGAATGATCGAGTGTAAGGGCTTCGTGGGCATGGTCGAGGCGGCGGACGCGATGGTG
>JAGSPQ010000865.1 GCA_018262385.1 Myxococcaceae bacterium
TTCAGGTGCCGCTGCCGCTCGACGCGAAAGCGCCAGCCCAGCGCCCCCCGGCCGAGCTGGCGGCCGAGGCGATCGCCGCGCCCCAGGTGGCGAAGGGGATGAAGCTGCAGACGGTGGCGGCGTTCGCCGAGGCCTACCGCGGCGGGAAGACGGATCCGGTGCAGGTGGTGCGAATGCTCCACCAGCAGATCGAGCGGCTGGATCACGGGCCGGATCGGATGGCGTTCTTCATCGCGCGCAAGCCGGACGAGGTGCTGATCGCGGCCGAGCGCTCGGCCGAGCGGCTGAAGAAGGGCCAGGCGCTCTCTGCCTTCGACGGAGTGCCGGTGGTGGTGAAGGACGAGGTCGACTTCGAGGGCTTTGCGACCACCCTGGGCACCTCCTTCCTCAACACCGTGGCGGTGAAGGACTCGACGGTGGTGACGCGGCTGAAGGCGGCCGGGGCGGTGATCCTCGGCAAGGCGAACATGAACGAGATCGGGATCAACCCGATCGGGGTCAACCCGCACCATGGCGCCTGCCGAAATCCGTATGACCGCAGCCGGATCTGCGGCGGCTCGTCGAGCGGCTCGGCGGCGGTGGTGGCGGCGGGCCTGGTGCCGATGGCGATCGGCCTCGACGGCGGGGGCTCGATCCGGATTCCGGCCTCGCTGTGCGGAGTGGTCGGGCTGAAGGCCACCTTCGGGCGGGTGAGCGAGGCGGGGGTGCCTCCGCTGTGCTGGAACCCCGGCCACATGGGGCCGATCGGGCTCACCGTGGCCGACGTCGCCGCGGCCTACGCGATGATCGCCGGCCCGGACGAGGCGGATCCGGTCAGCCAGCGGCAGTCGAGCGTGCACCTGTCGGACTTCACCCAGGCCTCGCTCAAAGGGATTCGGCTCGGGGTCTGCCGGCCCTACTTCGAGGACGCCGACCCGGCGGTGGTCGCGCGGTGCCAGGACGCGCTGCGGATCCTCACCGACGCGGGAGCGACGGTCGTCGAGCTGCCGCCGCCCGACCTGAACACCCTGCTGTGGTCGCACGCGGTGATCATCCTCTCGGAGATGTCGGCGGCGATGCTGCCGCACACCACCGAGGACGCCGGCCGGTTCGGCTACGACACCCGCACCAACCTGGCGATCGGCCGTCACTTCCGCGGCACCGACTACGTCCACGCGATGCGGCATCGCCACCTGATCACCCGGGACTGGCTGGCGCAGCTGCAGACGGTCGACGCGGTGGTGACCCCGACCTGCGGGATCACCGCTCCGGCGATCGCGGAGAACACCCTGCCGTTCGGAGAGTCCAACCTGCCGGTGGTCGACGCGCTGCTGCGGTTCGTGCGGCAGGGAAACGTCACCGGCTTCCCGGCGATCTCGATTCCCGCCGGCTACGACGGGGCCGGGCTGCCGGTCGGGGTCCAGTTGATGGCGCGCCCGTACGAGGAGCACCTGCTGCTGCGGCTGGGCCGGGTGATCGAGGCTTCGGTCGAGCACCGCGCGCCGAAGGTGCACGTGCAGGTGCTCTGAACGGCCCGGGTCGTCACCCGCATGTGACGACCGGGCGGGCCGCTTTTCTCGCCGCGCGCCGGTGCGTGCTGAAACAGGAGCATGCGCCGCCTCCCACTGCTGCTGCTGTTGCTGGTCACCACCCAGGTCCTGGCTGCCGACGTCTGGACCACGCCCTACACCGGGGTGCGGCGGCTGCAGCGAACGCTGAGCGGGCCCAACCTGCGGATCCACGCCCTCGAGGTGGATCTGACCGCGCCCGGGATTTCGCTCACCTCCACTGCGACGGCGCAGCGCAAGCGCACCACCTCGGCGTTCGCCAGGCTGGTCGGCGCGCAGGCGGCGATCAACGCCGACTTCTTCAGCTTCAGCACCTACGGCACCTCGGGGCTGGCGGCGGGCGGCGGGGTGAAGTGGGCGGACACCCAGGACACCACCTCTTCGGGGGTGCTGGCGTTCGATCAGCTCGCCGGAGCCTCGCGGGTCGAGCTCTATCCGCCGGCGCCGGTGACTGCGTTCGACCCCACCTGGATGAAGGGCGCCGTCTCCGGCCACCCGCGGATCGTCGGGGCCGGGGTGCTGACGGCCAACACCTCGTCGTTCTGCACCACCCGCCACCCGCGCACCGCGATCGGCCTCTCGCAGGACAAGAAGAAGCTGTGGATGGTGGTGGTCGACGGGCGAACCACCGCCAGCGTGGGGATGAGCTGCACCGAATTGGGGACGCTGCTCAAGGGGCTGGGCGCCTACGAGGCGCTCAACCTCGATGGCGGCGGCTCGAGCGCGCTCTACGTGGCCGGGGCGGGCGTGGTGAACGCGCCTTCCGACGGCTCGGAGCGCACCGTCGCCAACCACCTCGCCCTGTTTGCCAGGCCGGTCGGCGCGTTCGGCACGCTCAAGGGAGTGGTGTTCATCGATCCGGATCTCACCGCCCGGATTCCCGGGGCGACGGTGAAGCTGAACAACGGAGCGAGCGACGTGGCCGACGCCCAGGGCAACTGGGACTTCCTGCTTCCTCCCGGCACGTACACCGTGACCGCCTCTGCTCCCGGGTACCTGCCGGCGAGCGTGACCCGGACGGTGACCGCGGGGACCACCATCTACGGCAGCGTGGGCTTGAAGAAGCCGCTGGCGCCGGTGGACTTCGACGGCGACGGGGTGACCGACGACAAGGACAACTGCGATCAGACCCCCAACCCGGATCAGGCGAACCTCGACGGCGACGCCACCGGCGACGCCTGTGACCTCGACGACGACGGCGACGCGAAGGCCGACGAGGACGACAACTGCCCGCTGATCAGCAACCCGGACCAGGCCGATTCGGACGCCGATGGGATCGGCGATCTCTGCGATCCGCAAGACACCCCCGACGCCGGCACCGAGGGAGAGCCGGTCGCCGCCGGCACCGAGCCGCCGGTGCTCGAGCCCGAGCCGCCGCCGACCCCCGAGGGGCTGCCGGTGTGCGGGT
>JAGSPQ010000119.1 GCA_018262385.1 Myxococcaceae bacterium
CAGCTGGCGATCTCTTCAGCAGAGGCGACGTCGAGAATCGGAAACGCCGGAAGGCTGGCGATGATTCGGCTGGCTGCAGAGTCCCTCCGGGGTTCGCCCGCCGCGGCTCGCCACCGTGCCTGCAGCGACTCCACTGTGGCTGCGAAGCGCTCAGCCTCGGCGCTCGCAGTTCGCACGGCCGCGGCAAAGGTTCCGCACCAGTCGGCCACGCGACCTGCTCGGTAGTCCGTCAGGCCTGCGACGTAGGCCTTCGAATCCGTCGCCAGAATGAGGCTGACGGGAGGGACGTACTTCGGGGCCAGGCCCCTTCGCCGCAGCACGACGTGAATCAGGCATCGCCCAACGCGCCCGTTGCCATCGGCGAAGGGATGGATCGTCTCGAACTGAGCATGGGCAATCGCTGCCTGAATGACCGGCGGAAGGTCGTCGCGCCCGAGGAACTCGCAGAGATCCGCCAGGAGCGCCGATACCCGGTCTGGGGGAGGTGGAACGAACTCGGCATCACGGGGGCTTCCGGAGTTCCCGCCGATCCAGTTCTGCTCCGTTCGCAGCCTGCCGGCGTTGGTGTCGCCGAAGGCGCCAAAGAGAACGCGGTGAATCTTGCGCAAGCCGTTGACGCTCAAGCTGCGCCCAGCGCTCGAGAGGCGAATCGCCTCTTCCATTGCGCGCATGTTGGCGAGCACCGAGACGGCGTCGAGATCCGAGCCGTCCTTTGCGAACGAAGCTTTCGCGAGCCTGCGATGCGACAACTCGAGGCCCTCGATGCGTGACGACGCGACGGACTCGGCGCGGAGCAGCTGTCTGGCGAGCGTCTCCAGCGACCCCAGCTTCGGCGGCACGCGGTTGAGCGCCCGAATGGCCTCCTCGGCTTCTGCCGCGACCTGCGCCACGTCGTGCGGCAGCTGCAGTTCGAGCTCGGCGATCGGGTCGGGGACGTAGGCGTCGTAGAAGAAGCCCTGTCGCGCCCGCCGACCGCCGAATGCTCCCAGATTTGCTTCCCAGTGCTGGCGGACGAGCGTTGACACGGGACCAATGTATCAAAGGTTAGGTCTGTAAGCTTTGATATGGGTCGCGCTTCACAGCCCGTCGCGCAGCCGGCTCGCCTCGGCGGCGGCGGGGGTGTCCCCGAACTTGCCGATCACCCGCGAATAGATCGCCCGGGCGTTCTCCTTCTTGCCCAGCGAGGCAAACGCGCGCCCCTTCCGCACCAGCGCCGCCGCTTCGAGCTCCGGCGTCTCGGGCTTGCGCGCCAGGTACTGATCCAACAGCTTCAGCGCCTGCGCCGGCTGCGACAGCTCGTCCTGCAGCAGCGACGCCGCCAGCAGCAGCCCGCGCTCGCCGTCCGCGTCCCGGCTCTTCGTCGCGCGCAGGTAGGCCTCCACCGCCTCCTTCGCTCCGCCTTCCCGCCGCCGGCAGTCTCCCAGCAGCAGCCACCCGTCGGCCGAGCCCGGCGTGGCGCGCAGGTACCGCTCGAGCTCGCCCACCACCGCCGCGCACTCTCCCCGGGCCGCGCGGGATCTCCATTCGGCCACCGGCGAGCGCACCGCAGGGCGGGGGACGTCCCGCGGCTCACCCGCATCGGCCGCTGCCGCCACCGCCGCGGCGACCGTCGCGCCCGCATCGAGCACCGCCGGAATCTGAAGCTCGACGAACCCGGTCGAAGCGAACGGCGCCAGCCCGCCTGCTTCAGCCCAGCGGTGGCCGGCCTTCACCCGCTCGACCTTGCCGTTGCGATCGGTGACCTCCACCACGCCCTCGAGCACCTCGACCTCCAGCTGCTCGCCGGCCTGGACCCGGAACATCGTGCCCACCACGTGGATCCGCCCGCGCGGGGTGACGATGTCGAACGGGCGCTTGCCGTGCGCGTTCACCTTCGCCGCCAGCACTCCGCTCAGCAGCTCGAGCTCGGTGCCCCGCGAGCCCGCCCGCTTGAACTTCACCTTCGTGGCCGGCCCGAGGCCCACCTCGTCTTCGCCCAGCGAGAACAGCGCTCCCCCCGCGGCCCCCGTCTGCGCCAGCTCGGCGCTCGCGGTGGTCTGCACGCTCGCCACCACCGCCGCCTCCCAGACCACCTCCGGCGGAGCGCGCAACGCGAGCGCCACGCCCACCACCACCGCGACCGCGGCCGCCGCACCCAGCGCCCAGCCCAGCGGCCGGCGGGCGCGCCCGGTCGAGACCTTGCCCTTCAGCCGCGCCAGCTCTCCTGGAAGCGGAGCCTCGCTCAGCGGCGCGTACGCCTCCTTCAGCGAGGCGCCGAACGTCTGCCACTGGGCCACCGCCGCCTGGCACGCCGCGCACGACGCCGCGTGCGCCTCGAACGCCTGCGTGGCCTCCGCCCCCAGGGTCCGATCGAGATACCCGTCGCGCGCCGAGCAGTCGCTCATTCGGACTCCTCCGACAATTCCCGAATCCGCTGCCGCGACCGGTGCAGCCGGGTGAAGACGGTGCTCGGTTTGACGTCGAGCGAGACGGCGATCTCCTCCGCCGTCCAGCCTTCGACCAGGTTCAGCACCACCACCACCCGCCACTCTTCGGGCAGCAGCGCCAGCACCCGCTGCGCCTCGCGGGCGGCGTCGCTCTGCTCGTGCGGCCGGGCGACCGGCACGTCCGTCTGCTGGAGGCCGAGCAGCTTGCTGTGCAGCCACCGCACCGCCGCCGACTTGCGGCCCTTGCGGACGGCGATCCCCACCAGCAGCCCCCGCACCGACGAGCCCTTGACGAAGCGGGACGCGACCTCGCGCAGGGTGAGGAACACCTCGTGGCACAGGTCCTCGAGGTCGCTGTTCGAGCCGCGGAGCTGCTGACGAAGCACCGTCATCACGACTCCTCGATGGCGTTGGTACAGCGGGCCAAGCGCAGCGGTGTCCCCTCGGGCCAGCCGCTCCACCAGGTCACCGTCGGTCTCACTCCCGTTCATTTCTCCAGCGGCCAGAACCCTTCCCAACGAATTCCGATGCCTACCCTCGCCGACACCATCGGCAGGCGCCACACCGCGGCTCCGTCAAAAGTATCGATTACTTCCGCGCGGTTGACCCGCCCCAACGCCTCGGCGACCACCAGCAGGCGGATCGGGCCCAGCCCCTGGCTGGCTTCCACGCCCAGGGTTCCGATCGGGCTCGCCTGGAACATGAACCTCGGGGTGGCGAGGGTGGTGTAGACCCAGTCGAGCGAGAAGCCGACCCCCAGCCGGGGGCCGACGGAGAAGTCGCCGGTCTTGAAGCGCCAGGTGCCGAAGGCCACCAGCGGCAGCGAGGTGCTGGTGAAGAGCGTCTGGCTCAGCCGCGCGCGCTGCACGCTGAACGACAGCTCGGCGCCCGCCCACTCGCGCCAGATCCCCGACAACGCCACCCCCAAGCGGCTCGACGGCCCCCGGGTGTCGGCGAGCCCCGCTTCGACGGTGGCGGTGGCCCCGAAGGTCAGATCGCTCTTCGGAGGGCGGACCTTGACCTCTGCCTCCACCGGAGGGGCCGGCGGGGCAGGGGGATTGAACGCCAGCGGGTAGGCCTGCTTGAGCTGGCCGAGCACCTGCCGCACCTCGGGAATCGGGTTGGCCGAGTAGAGGAAGGCGGTCCCGAGCAGCTCGCGGAGCATCAGCGCCAGCGCCGCCTCCGACTGGCTCTTGCGATCGAAGTCGATCGATCTCACCAGGGTGCGGCCGGTGCCGAGCGCGACCAGGTGGAGCATCAGCTGGCCCGGCGCCGGCTCGGCGAGCCAGACAATCGCCACCGCCTCGTTCGCCTTCGCCACCGGCATCACCAGCGCGATCTGCTCGGCGAGGGTGCGGCGGGGAAAATCCCGCTCGGCCACCGGGGTGGACATCAGCATGAAGTTGTCGAGCAGCAGCGTCAGCTCTTCGAACAGGCGCGCCTGGGTGCGATCGAACGCGCCCTTCGAGTCGGTGCGCACCATCACCACCACCGGCGGGGCCTTGGTCGAGACCTTGAGGCCCGGCGCGGCCGACACCCAAAGCGCGAGCGCGAGCGAGATCATCGGCGCCGCCTTGCCAGCCACAGCAGCCCGAGCGGCGCCAGCCACAGCCCGGGGAACTGGCTGCACTGGCAGCCCGAGTGCGACCGGAGCAGCTCGACCCTCGGCCCCCGCGGCACCGTCGCCGGATCGTAGCCGGCGTCGCGGCCGCGCTCGTCCACCTCGGCCACGCCCACGTGCTCGGGCGCCAGCGGCCCCTCGGGCCCCGCTCCGACCGGGAGCGAGGCCACCGTCCCGGCAGCGCCCGCGGAGACGTTCGCCGGGCAGCCCAGCACGCGGCCCGCCCGCAGCAGCACCCGGCCGCCGCCGCCTCCTCCTCCCGCGCTCGCGCCCGGCGAGCTGCCGCCATTGCCGCCGCGGGCCGAGAGCACGCACTGGGTGACCACGTCCTCCACCTCGAGCCACACCGTGCCGCCTGCGCCGCCCCCGGCTCCGGGCCCGAAGGTCCCCTTGCCGTCGAGCGAGTCGGCGCCGTCCGCGAGCCAGGCGCCGCTGCCTTCGACCTGCAGCGCGCGCAGGAACACCACCCCGCCGCCCGCGCCGCCGCTGGCGCCCTGGCCGAAGGAGCCGTTCGCCGCGCCGCCGCCGCCGCCGAGCACCAGCCCCGCGGTGCGAAACGGCTCGCCGCCGCTTCCTCCCACCCGCTCGGAGTCGGTGCTGCGGCCGCCCTCGCCGCCCGCTCCGACGTGCGCGCCCCCTCCGCCGCCCGCGTACCGGCAGTTTCCGCCGCCTCCACCGCTGTCGTTGTTCCGGCGGCCGGTGCCGAGCGGGTTGACCCGGGCCAGCCCCTCGCCCCGCTCCGATCCCAGCGGCGCGGGGACGTCCAGCCCGGGGCAGCCGGCCTGCTGCCCGACTTCGCGCACCCCGCCGCCCCGCAGGCCGGCGCCCGAGGCGGTGAAGGTTCCTTCGTTCACCACTCTGCCCGTCACCAGCAGCGCCAGCACGCCGCCGCTCGAGCCGTTCCACGCGGGCGCTCGCAGGCCGGCGCCGGCGGACACCGAGACGTTGGTGTACTCGGGCAGCGTGACGAGCTGAGCGTCGAACATCGCAAACGGGTGGGCCAGCGGCGAGTCGAGCTCGACCGTGGTGCCGACCACCCGGACCACCCGATGGATTTCCCACGTCCCCACCGCGTCGCGCGGCCCGCTGCTCCACTGCGTCTGCAGCACCAGCACCGCGTCGGTGGCGGCGAACGGGCTCGCGTCGCCGACTCTCACGCTCGAGCTTCCCGCGGGGGCGTCGGCGACGATCGCGCTCGCCCGGTTGATCACCCGCTCCTGCTCGGTCACCAGCAACGGCCCCAGCCTCCCGTCTCCGAGGGCCTGCGCGAACACCAAACTCACCACCAGGCTCGTCACGTGCCGACGAACTATCAGGGAAATTCGACAGGAAATGTTTTTTGTCGGGAAGGGTATTCGGGGGTCGGGGAATGAACCCGCAGAGGCCGGTGACAAAGGGGCTGGCCCAGGGAGACCACACATGATCCGGTTTGAGATTGGGCTCGCGCTCTGCGCGACGCTGATGGCTTCGTCCGTCCTCGCGCAGGACAACCCCGAGTGCCTGGGCACCGAGTGTGGCGCTCCGAAGGAGGTGGGCGGCGGCGGCGCGGTCTGCACCGACGGCAACTGCAGCGGCGGCTGCGGCTGCTCGGTCTGGGTCGCGTACACCGACGACGGCAAGACGCTGGCGTACACCGACGACGCCGACGGCGACGGCAAGGCGGATGGAAAGGACAACTGCCCGTACGCCTCGAACCGGGATCAGATCGACGCCGACGGAGATCTCGTCGGTGACAGCTGCGACAACTGCGCGGGCGCCTCGAACTACGCGCAGCTCGACAGCGACGGCGACGGCCAGGGAGACCTCTGCGATGGCGATCTCGACGGCGACACCATCGCCAACCTCCAGGACAACTGCCCGTCGATTCCGAACCTCGATCAGAAGCGCACCCTGGGCGGCGTGGGCGTGGGCGACGTGTGCAACGACGACGACGACGGCGACCTGTTCAAGGACGCGGTCGACAGCTGCCCGCTGGTGACCAACCCCACCCAGGCGATTCCGGCCGGCGCGGTCTGCAAGCTCGACGTCGACCTCGACAACGTGGGCGACAACTTCGACAACTGCCCGGCGAAGGCGAACCCCACCCAGTCGGACTCCGACGGCGACTCGCTGGGCGATGCCTGCGACTTCGACCTCGACAACGACGGCCTGCTCAACCTCGCCGACAACTGCCCGGGCGTCCGCAACCGCAGCCAGTTCGACGACGACGGCGACGGGCTGGGCGACTCGTGCGACGCGCGCTACTGCGTGGTGGTCGACCCGTCGCACCCCAACGACTGCCTGGATCCGAACAGCCCGTTCAAGGTCCACGGCGGGGGCGAGGTGCTGCTGCGGCGCGGTGAGAAGTTCCGGCTGCCGCTGTTCGCCAACCGCAACGGCGCGGCGATCGAATACGTCTGGACCGTCACCCGGCGCCCCGCCGGCAGCCAGGCGGCGATCGAGAACCCGAAGGGCGCGGTCACCAACAGCCGCCACTGGGAGTACGCCTACACCGACCAGCACGTGCCGAGCTTCACCGCGGACGCCGACGGTGAGTTCACCCTCCAGGTGACCGGCACGCTGGCCTTCCCGGATCGCGCCTACCCGGACCAGAAGATCTCGACCTCGCAGCTGCGGCTGTCGGCGTCGCCCGATGGGAAGAACGGCCCCAGCTCCTGCAGCAGCACCGGGCTCGAGCTTCCTCTCTTCGGCCTTGGATTGGCTGTGCTGTCCTTGCTTCGCCGCCGCCGGATCTAGTTGGGGAACCTGATCGTGCGGTGACCGGGGTGCCACTTCTCAACGGTGGCGCCCCGGTTCCTTTTTCAGCGGCAGGAAGGCGAGTCGCAGCCGCCGCCGAGCGGGTTGTCGAGGAACACCGGGCGCAGGTCGGTGACCTGGCCGTAGGTCGCATTGAGCCGATCCGCGCCAATTCGTTCCGGGCCGCCGATGACGAAGCCGAAGTCGAAGCGGATGGTCTCCTGGTTGAACTGAGGGATGAGGATCCGCAGGCCCAGCCCGAGGGTGTGGGTGACCTGGATCGTCTCGTCGAACGCCGAGCCCGCGTCGTAGAAGAGCACCAGCCCGACGAAGAGGGTGCGCAGCTCGAAGGCGCGGGCGCGGTACTCGACGTTGAGCAGCAAGAGGTTGCGGCCCGACAGGCTTTCGGCCGGCGCCCCGCGAAGTCCGTTGCCACCGCCGAGCAGCTGGATCCGCTTGTTGACGTCGAACTTGATCACGTCGAGCAGCACCCGGGTCACCAGCCGCCCGCCCTCGAAGGGCGGAGAGGCGTTGACCACCTCGAGCGCGACGTGGCGATTGACGGCCTCGGATCCCGGCACCACCCGCACGCTGCCGGCGACGCTGACGGTGAGCAGGTTCTGCGCCGCCAGCCACCGGTAGCGCAGCGCGCCGCCCAGCTCGACGAAGTGGGTCGCGCTGATTGTCGGCACCGCCCAGCGCGCGCCCAGCTGCAGCACCGGCCCCAGCTGGTAGTCCTCCGACAGGTCATAGGTGTCGATGTTCTTCAGCACCCGGAACTCGGTGCCCGAGAAGCGCACGAAGGCGCTCAGGTAGGTCACGTCCTCCGAGCGCGGCAGCACCTGGTCGGACAGCAGCTCGAGCTGGGCGGGCGTCAGCTGGAGCTCCTGCGGAGCGGTGTACCGCCGGCTGTAGCCCCCGACCGCGGCGACCACGTCGAGCCGCCAGTCGAGGCCGAAGCTGCGGGTGACGCTCGCCTCCGCGCGCAGCTGCCGCACGTCGTAGATCCGCGGCACCGCAGTGTCCGTGCCGTCGGCTGCCGGCTGGAGGCAGACCTCGGCGCCGCAGAACGTCCGCTGGGTCTTCACCGTCCAGCCGCCCTCGACGTTGAACGACCACCGCTGGCGCAGCGACGTGATCGGCCGCCCCACCGCAACTTCTCCCACCGAGCCTTCCGGCTTGCCGGTGGACCGGTTGAGGATGATCCCGATGAACTCGAACAGCGACAGCTGGACGTTGAAGAAGCTGTTCAGCCGCAGGCTGAGGCGATCCTTGGTGACCACCAGCAGCCCGATTCCTCCGTTGCGGCCCTTCACCGGCACCACCCGCGCCACCGCGAGGATGGTCAGCCGCCGCAGGTTCCGTTCGGTCTCCGCGACCAGCGCCGGGTCCCACCGGTCGCCGACCTTCAGCAGGATCTCGCGGAGCACCACTTCCTCTCGGGTGCGCACGTGGATCACGTTGAAGAGGCTGGGCCACGGGTCCGACTCGGAGAAGACGTCTTCGCTCGCCACCAGCAGCTCTTCGATCGGCTTCCCCGCGGGATGCGGCTCGACCTGCCGGCCCTTCTGGCCCAGGCCCCAGGCGATCAGGCGATCCTCGTAGCTCTCTTCGGCGCCGGCGACGCTCGCCGCCAGCAGCAGCCCCACGACGCCGAAGCGGCACGGGTGGAACCTCGCGGGGCGGCTCAACTTCCCGAGGTCCGGGTCTGCTCGAGGCTCGCCAGGTGGAGCTCGTCCTTCGCGTGCTGCCTGCGCTCCAGTCGGTGGTTGATCCAGCGGATCAGCGGATCCCGCCACGCTCCCCGGCGCTTGCGGGGGAGGTTCTTCTCGTCGCGTCCCCACTTCGTGCGGGCGTGGAGCTTGGCCTCGTAGCCGAAGAGCGCCTCGTAGAGCGGCTCCCAGTCCTGGCCGCTGTACTTGCAGACGAACTGGCGCAGCGCCAATTCCTCCAGGCCCCGCAGCCGCATTCCCTTCAGCATCTGCTCGACCGCGTCGAGGGCGGGCCGGCGTTGCCGGGTCAGCTTCCGATCGACCAGCAGAAAGAAGGCGATCGCCGCGAGCACCGCCAGGCCGATCACCCCGGCCACGTTGCGCAGCAGCCCGAACCACGCCAGCGCCCCCAGCCCGCCCCCCGCCCCGACCACGCCCAGCAGCCAGGTCCACAGCGGCGCGGTGAGGACCAGCTGCCGCAGCTTCAGCAGCAGGGTCGCGCGCTGCGCGGAGGCGTTGACGACGAGCGCCGAGATCCACCCGGTGAGCGCAAAGCCGGCGATCGCCACGGCGACTCTCGGCGCGTGAAGCAGGGC
>JAGSPQ010000866.1 GCA_018262385.1 Myxococcaceae bacterium
GGCCGCGCACCCGCCGCTCGGTGCCGTCCGGGCGGACGATCCGGAACTCGCCCGGAGAGAAGCCGCCCCTGGTCAGCATCTGGGCGTGCTCGGCCAGGATCCCCGGTCGATCCTCCGGGTGGATCCGCGCGAAGAAGGCCTCGACCAGGTCGCCGTGATTGTCGGGGTCCACGCCGGTGATCCGGAACAGCTCGTCCGACCAGTGGACGCTGTTGCTGGTCACGTGCAGGGCCCAGCTGCCGACCTGGGCGATCCGCTCGGCCTCGGTGAGCTGGCGCTCGCGGGCGGTGAGGGTGCGAGGATCGGTGGACGCGCTCGAGGTCTCGACGTCGGCGACCGCGCCCACCTCGGCCTCGAGGTCGCGGATCTGGCGCCGCAGCGAAGCCAGCCGCTCGCGCTTGTTCGCCTTGTCTTGTGATCCCCCGGTCACGACCGCGAGCATAGCCCCCGGGTTGTGTCGACACCGTCTGATTCTGGGGCTAATCCCACAGCGCATGGCCGCCCGACTTCCCCTCTTCGCCACCACCTCCCGCGGCACCGAAGAGCTGCTCGCCGCCGAGCTGGTCTCGCTGGGCGCCGCCAAGGTGAAGCAGGATCGCGGCGGCGTCCGCTTCCACGCCAACCTGCGCGAGGCGCTGCGAATCGTCCTCCACTCGCGGCTGGCGATGCGGGTCCTCTACCCGCTGCTGGAGGCCGAAGCGCACGGCGCCGAGGGGCTGTACGAGGCGGTGAAGTCGGTGCCCTGGGAAGAGCACTTCACCCTGCGCTCGACCTTCGCGGTCGAGGCGACGCTGAAGGACTCGGAGCACAACCACTCGGGCTTCGTCGCGCTGAAGGTGAAGGACGCGATCGTCGATCGGCTGCGGGACAAGCTCGGCGGCCGGCCGGACGTCGACACCGGCAACCCGGATCTCAAAGTCGTCGCCCACCTGGCGAAGACCCGCCTGTCGCTGTCGCTGGATCTGTGCGGCGAGCCGCTCAACCGCCGCGGCTACCGGGTGGAGCAGACCGCCGCTCCGCTCAAAGAGACGCTCGCCGCCGCGATGCTGCGGGCGGCCAAATACGAAGGCGAAGAGCCGTTCATCGACCCGATGTGCGGCTCGGGGACGATCGTGATCGAGGCGTCGCTGATCGCGATGCGCCGCGCGCCCGGGATTCACCGCAGCTTCGGGGTCGAGCGGTGGCCGCAGATGAAGGCCGAGGCGTCGGCGATCCTCACCGAGCTGAAGGCCGAGGCCAGAGCCGCCGAGCGGGTGCCGCCCTTTCCGATCATCGGCCGCGACCGCGAGGAAGAGGCGATCGAGGCGACGAAGAAGAACATCAAGGCCGCCCGGCTGGGCCACGCGGTGCTGCTCGAGCAGGGCGACGCGATGTTCTTTCCGCCGCCCGAGTCCGCCCCGGGGCTGCTGGTCTCCAACCCGCCCTATGGCGACTGGCTCAACGCCGGCGGCCAGAAGGGGATGAAGAGCTTCTACTACAAGCTCGGAGAGTCGCTGGGCGGCTGGGGCTGGCGGATGGCCTTCCTCTGCGGCAACCCGGCCTTCGAGAGCGCCTTCCACCACCGCCCCTCGGAGGTGCGGGAGATGTGGAACGGGCCGATCGAGTGCCGGCTTCTGATTTATCCTCCGCACTCCTCTTAAGGAGCTGCCCATGCCGGTCGTCCATGGAGACGACGTCACCGGAGTGGTGACCTCTCCGGGCATGGATCCCCTCGTCGGCCAGGTGCTCGACGGGCGCTTCAAGGTGGTCGAGCCGATCGGCACCGGAGGAATGGGCCGGGTGTACCGGGCGGTGCAGCAGCCGCTGAACCGGGCGGTCGCGCTCAAGGTGCTCGACTACAACTACGGCGCGGGCAAGGACGAGGCCTTCCGGCAGCGGTTCCTCGTCGAGGCGGCGCTGACCGCCAAGCTCTCGCACCCCAACACCATCACCGTCATCGACTACGGGTGCACGCCGAAGGGCATCTTCTACATCGCGATGGAGTACCTCGACGGGCGCACCCTCGACCAGGTGGTCAGCGACGACGGGCCGATCGAGTGGCGGCGGGTGCTGAACATCGGCCAGCAGGTCTGCCGGTCGCTGCGCGAGGCCCACAACCTCGGGGTGGTGCACCGCGACCTGAAGCCGGGCAACGTGATGCTGCTGCATGCCGACGACGACACCGACCAGGTGAAGGTCCTCGACTTCGGCCTGGTGAAGAGCTTCGTCGTCGGCCAGGAGCTCGAGGGCCGCGCGATCACCCAGCAGGGGATGCTGATGGGCAGCCCGCCGTACATGGCGCCCGAGCAGGGAGAGAAGAACCACGCCGATCCGCGCAGCGACATCTACTCGCTCGGCACGGTGCTCTACGAGGCGCTGACCGGGGCGCCGCCGTTCACCGGCAAGAGCGCGATGGAGGTGATCCTCAAGCACGTCCACCAGCCGGTGCCGCCGATGCGGGTGACCGGAGAGCCGGTGCCGGCCGAGATGGAGGCGCTGGTCTTCCGCTGCCTCGCCAAGTCGCCGATGGATCGCTTCCAGTCGATGGACGAGGTGCTGCAGGCGCTGCAGGAGCTGGCGACCCCGCAGCAGTTCGCCACTCCCACCGCCGGCATCCCGATTCAGGAAGAGCCGGTGCGGACCAGTGGCCGGCTGATGCCGCTGGTGCTGTTCGTGGTCGCGGTCGCGCTCGGGGCGGTCGTCGCTTCGTCGGTGATCCGCTCGCTGCGCCCGGAGAACCAGGCCGCCCCGGTCGGGCCGCCTTCGCTCACGCCGGTGCCTGCGCCGCAGGAGCTGGTCGTCGCTCCGCCCGAGCAGCAGATCGCGCAAGAGCCGACGCCGGACGAAGTCGAGGCGGAGCCGGAGCCGGAGCCGGAGCCGGTCAAAGCGGAGCCGGTCAGAGCGGAGCCGGTCAGAGCCGAGCTGGTCAAGGCCGAGCCGGTCACGGTGAGGCCGGTGAAGAAGGAGCCGACCCCCGCCGAGCCGGTGAAGCCCGAGCCGGCGAAAGTCGCCGCGCCGGCCCCGACGTGGGTCACCTTCCGGGTCGAGACCGAGCCGCGCGGGGCGCGGGTCCTCCTCGAGGGCAAGCTCGTCGGCCGCACCCCGGTCGACGTCCAGGTTCCGATTCCCGCCAGCGGCACCGCCCACGCCGAGCTCGCGCTCTCTCTTGGCGGCTACCAGCCGACCACGGTCAGCGCGTCGGGCGAGCGCGGCCGGGTGGTGGTCTCGGAGAAGCTGCGCCCGCTGAGCGCGAAGCCGATCACCGGCCCGCCCACCGCGGCGGCGGTGAAGAAGAAGCCGGCGGCGAAGAAGCCGACCTCGGTGGGCTCCCCGGCGAAGCTGGATGACGAGGACGACGAGGGGGTGGCCACCCCGCCTCCGCCGGGCGACGTGCTGAAGAAGCCCGCGCCCTGACCCCTACGGGCAGGCGAATGGGGCCAGCGACGTCTCGGCGGTGTTGGTCCGTCGGGGATCGTGGAGCTTCATCGGCCAGGGCGCTCCGGGCGCCACGCCGGGCGAGTCGACGACCAGCGCCTGTACCAGGGTTCCTGACGAGAAATAGATCACCCCCGGGCGGCCGGCGAGGGTCGCACCGCGCGCGTCGCGGCTGCAGTCGAGCACGAGCTCCTCCACCGGCGGGCCGGTGAAGTCCCACAACGGCCCCAGGGAGCCCTGCTGCCGGACGCCGAGGCTCGCGGCCCTGACGTAGAGCAGGCCGCCGGCGCCCGCCAGCCCGACGGTCACCCCGGCCGTCGGGTTGATGCAGGTGATCTGGGTGGTGCCGAGCACGGCCGAGCACACCGCGCTCTCGGCCGGAACTTCCCGGTAGTCGAGGTGAACGACCCGGTCGTCTCCCAACACCAGCCCGTCGAGTGCGATGGCTCCGAAGCCGGCGACAATTCGCGGAAGGTCGGTCGTGCTCTTCGTCGCTCCGCCATCGGCCACGTCGAGCGAGACCAGGGTGGCGTCCACCGACACCGTCCCGAGGATCAAGCGGCTTCCATTGAACACCGGCTGGCCCATCACCCCCCCCTGCACGACGGAGTTGCGCGAGGTCACCACGCCATCGAGCACATCGAGGTACTGGATTCGCCCGTTGAACGGCGTCGACACGTAGCTGGTCCCGAGCCTCCCGACCACCGACCCGCCACCCGATTGCAGGTTCCCGCGGTAGCTCGCCGGATCGAGGTACCTGCTCGCCACCAGCTCGGTGCCAGTGGCGCTGATCGCCCAGGTGGTCTCCTTCTGCGTCGGGTCCGCGAGCGTCCGCGTGCTCGTCAGCACCGGGGCCGCATAGACGTCCTCGCTGGAGGACCAGTAACCGGACGGGCCGCCATCCCGAAAGAAGGTCGCTTGCGTCACCGGAATGGAGCCGTTGGTGTGGAAGTAGACGAGCCCGCCCGCGTCGGCCGCCCCGACCATCACCCCGCGAAACGACTGGCCCTGATCCCACCGCAGCTGCCCCCCCGGGGTCA
>JAGSPQ010000120.1 GCA_018262385.1 Myxococcaceae bacterium
CGTCGTGCTGATCACCGACGGTCTTCCCAACTGCAACTCGGCGAACGCGAACACCTGCACCGGCTCGCTCTGCAGGTGCACCCTCGTTCCGGCGACCTCCTGCATGCCCGCTAGCTTCTGCACCCAGGGCTGTCTGGACTCCGACGCGACCACCGCCCAGGTCGATGCGCTGCGGATGAAGGGAATCAGGACGATCGTGGTCGGCTTCGGCGCGGAGACCGCGACCGGAGACGGGCCCGCCGCGCTCAACGCGATGGCCGAGCGGGGCGGGTTCGCGCGGGCCTGTCCCAACGGCACCGACGCGGAGTGCGGGGTGGGCGACACCTGCACCACCGCCAACAAGCTCTGCGGGCGCAGGTACTACCAGGCGTCGAGTGCGGCCCAGCTCACCGCTGCGCTGGCAGAGATCGACCAGCGCGCCTTCTGAAGAGATTTGCTGCACCGGCGCGGCATCCGGGGTGTCTTCGCGACAACCCCTTCTGTCGGAGCCCACCCAATGAAGAACGTGTTGCTGCTCGCCTGCCTCGCCCTGGTCGCGTGCAAGAAGGACGCGCCCGCCGACGTCAAGGCGGCCGAGCCGGTGAAGGAAGTGGCGAAGGCCCCCGAGGCCGCCAGGCCGGCCGCGGCGGCGTGGGTCAACCTCGAGAAGCTCGGCGCGAAGATCGAGATGCCCGCCGGCTCGAAGGCGGACGACACCTCGGCCGACGCGCCCAACTACTCGGTCGCGCCCCAGGACTACGCGTACACGGTGATGGTCTCCACGGTGACCGAGGCCTACGCGTCGAGCTGGGAGGCGGCGGTCGAAGAGGTGAAGAAGAACACCAACGGCTTCAAGGCGTTCAGCAAGAACGAGAAGACCGCCGACGGCTGGATCCTCGAGTTCGAGGGCGAGAGCCTGATGGACAAGGCGCCGCTCTACGGAGTGCTGCTGCGCAAGAAGATCGGCGATCGGTCGATCGAGTGCGCCCGCAACGAGCCGAGCAAGGACTCGCGCGACGCGGTGGCGAAGGCGTGCGCTTCGCTCGCCAAGCTCTGATCAGGCGCTGAAGCGCTTCACCCGGCCGCTCAGCTCGGCGCCCACCTTCTTCCCCCACGCCTCGAACCGCGCGCGCGGCACGCCCTGCCACTCGAGCTGCTCGAGCGTCTGCGGCAGCGGCACGTCGGTGCGCAGCGTCGCCAGCGTGCGGTACAGCTTCGCTTCGTCGAGGGCCGCCGCCAGCGCCGCGGCCATCTTCTCCGCTCCGCGCGGCCGCACCTTCCACTCGTAGGGGTGGCGGGGAATCTGTTCGAGGTGCCGGTAGGTCGCCAGCACCTCGGCGGTGCCCTTCTCGCCCCAGCCGTCGATGCCCGGGATCCCGTCGGCGGTGTCGCCCACCAGCGCGAGGAAGTCGGGGACGCTCTCGGGCTCCAGTCGCTTCTCCGCCCGCTGGCTCGCCTCGGTGATCAGCTTGCTGCGCATCCGATCCACCTGCACCACCCGCTCGCCGCGCAGGCACTGCCCGAGATCCTTGTCGGGGGTGAGGATCCGCACCTGGCTCACCCGCGGGTCCTGGGCGAACTTCGCCGCCGCGGCCGCGAGCGCGTCGTCCGCCTCGAACTCGTTCATCGACCAGACCACCACTCCCAGCGCCGCCACCGCTTCCTCCACGTCGTCGAACTGGGTTCGCAGCTCTGGCGGGATCCCGACGTCGCTCTTGTAGCCGTCGAACAGCGCGTTGCGGAACGAGACGATCGGGTTGTCGAACGCCACCGCGAGGTGGGTCACCCCCTCGCTCGGGTCGTCGAGCAGGCCCAGCAGCGACTGCACCACTCCGACCGTGGCCTTCAGATCTCTCCCCGCCGGGTCGGCGTGGGGCGGGCGCTTGCTGAAGTGCGCCCGAAACAGCTCATAGGTGCCATCGACGAGGTGAACCCGCATGGGCGAGGCGTTTAGCGGATCAAAGGCCGGAAAATCGGGTCCGAAATAAGGCAGGCCTGATCCGGGTCTTCTTCACTGTCTCCCCTCCGCTTCCCCAAGTCCGCTGACTCTCTGGCGAATCACCCGGGGGAGGTGTACCTTGCGCGCGTTACAACCTAACTGGAACGGCCCCGATACATGTTCGATTGGCTCCACACGCTCTTCTCCCGCGATCTGGCGATCGATCTCGGCACCGCCAACACCCTCATCTACATCCGCGGCATCGGCATCGTCAGCAACGAGCCCTCGGTCGTCGCCGTGCAGCAGGACGCGCGCGGCGGCAAGAAGGTGCTCGCGGTCGGCAAGGAAGCCAAGGAGATGCTCGGCCGCACGCCGGGGAACATCGTCGCCATCCGCCCGATGAAGGACGGGGTGATCGCCGACTTCGAGATCACCGCGGCGATGCTGAAGTACTTCATCCAGTCGGCCCACAACCGGAAGATGCTGGTGAAGCCGCGCATCATCATCGGCATTCCCTCCGGCATCACCGAGGTCGAACGCCGCGCGGTGCGGGAAGCGGCCGAGAGCGCCGGCGCGCGCGAGGTCTACTTGATCGAGCAGCCGATGGCGGCCGCGATCGGCGCCGGGCTGCCGGTCACCGAGCCGTCGGGCAACATGATCGTCGACATCGGCGGCGGCACCAGCGACGTGGCGGTGATCTCGCTCGCCGGCATCGTCTACGCGAAGAGCGTTCGCATCGGCGGCGACAAGCTGGACGAGGCGATCATTCAGTACGTGAAGCGCAAGTACAACCTGCTGATCGGCGAGCGCACCGCCGAGACGATCAAGATGTCGATCGGCACCGCCTACCCGACCGACGAAGTGATGACGATGGAGATCAAGGGCCGCGATCTCGTCGCCGGCGTTCCCCGCACCCTCTCGATCACCTCGGATGAAATCCGCGACGCGATCTCCGAGCCGGTGAACGGGATCGTCGAGGCGGTGAAGATGACCCTCGAGCGCACCCCCCCCGAGCTGGCCGGAGACATCGCCGACCGCGGCATCGTCCTCGCCGGCGGCGGCGCGCTGCTGAAGAACCTCGACACCCTGCTGCGCGAAGAGACCGGGCTGCCGGTGTTCCTCGCCGAAGATCCGCTCTCGGCGGTGGTGATCGGCGCGGGCAAGGCGCTCGAGTCGCTCGATATTCTGCGCCAGGTCTGCCAGCCCGGCTGAGCCCCCGCGTTTTTCCGGTTTTCGAAACGCGGCCGCAGGATTTGCGGGCTCCTCTTTTTGCGCGGGGCCGCCCAGCGCCGATGGTTAGAAAATCAGGGTGAGCAGCGAGCTGGCTGACCTGTTGGAATCCCACCTGGACGAGCTGCTCCAGCGCTGGATGGAAGCGGTCAAGAGAACCCTCCCCGTTCCCCATCCGGTGCCGGACTCCGAGCTGGCCAACAGCCTGCCCGACTACCTCCGGCAGATGATTCAGCTGCTGCGGCTCGAGCCCGCCGAGGCCAGGCACCGCGTCTCGATCAAGGCCGAGGTCGCCAAAGCGCACGGCCGCCAGCGCTACCGGCTGGGGTTTCAGCTCGACGAGCTGGTGCGCGAGTACGGCGTGCTGCGCTGGCAGATCTACGACCTGATCCAGGAGCACGGCCTCGAGCTGACCCTCGCCGACATGCGGGGGTTGAGCGACTTCATCGCCAACGGGATCGCCGAGGGCGTGCGCCAGTTCATGGAAGACCGCGAGGCCGACTTTCGCAAGCAGGTCGCGCTCGAGCGGGAGCGCTTCGAGCAGCTGTTCATCCACGCCCCCGCCGCGATGGCGCTGCTGCGCGGGCCGGACTTCGTCTTCGAGTTCGCCAACGCCGCCTACCAGAAGCTGGTCGGGGTGCACCGGCCGCTGCTCGGGATGCCGGTTCGGGATGCGCTGCCCGAGACTCCTTCCCAGGGCTTCATCGAGTCGCTCAACCGGGTCTACCGGACCGGCGAACCCCTGGCCGAGCGCGGGTCGCAGATGTGGTTGCTCGAGGAGGGCGGCAAGTCGCGGGAGGCAGTCCTGAACTTCCTCTACCAACCCTTCAAGGATCGCGAGGGGAAGATCGAGGGGGTGCTGGTCCACGCGGTCGAGGTGACGGAGGAAGTCCGGGCGCGCCGGGCCGAGCAGGTGGCGCGCAGCGAGGCCGAGCGCGACGCGGTCGAGCTGGTGGCGGTGCTCCAGGCGATCCCCGACGCGGTCTACGTCGGCGACTTGACCGGGGTGAAGTACGCCAACCGCAGCGCGCTCGAGATGCTGGGCTACCCGACCCTCGAGGCGCTCAACCGCAACATCCAGACCCTGTGGAGCGAGCTGAACATCCGCGACGCCGTCAGCGGCAAGCCGGTGCCGGTCCACGAGGTGACCTACTCCCGCGCGCTCAAGGGCGAGACGAGCGCCACCGAGGTGGTGGTGCGCCATCGCCAGCTGGGGACGGACGTGACGGTGTACAGCTCGGGCGCTCCGGTGTGGCTGGGTGGGCGGATCATCGGGGCGGTGGTGATCAACACCGACGTCACCGACCGCAAGCGGCTCGACCTCGAGCGGCACAAGCGCGAGCAGTTCGAGCAGCAGCTGATCGGCATCGTCAGCCACGACCTGCGCAACCCGCTGAGCGCGATCCTGCTCCAGACGTCGACCCTGCAGCGCAACGAGGCGCTGGACGAGCGCACCCGGAAGGGGTTGTTGCGGATCCACTCCACCGTCAACCGGGCGCTGCGGTTGATCGCCGACCTGCTCGACTTCACCCAGGCGCGGCTGGGCGGCGGCCTGCCGGTGAAGCCCACCCCGATCGACTTCGACGAGCAGATCAAGCACGCAGTCGAGGACCTTCAGCTCTCGCACCGCGACCGGACGATCGTGCTCGAGCAGCACGCGAGCGGAATCGGAGAGTGGGACGCGGATCGGTTGACCCAGATCGTCTCGAACCTGCTGGGCAACGCGCTGCAGTACAGCCGGCCCGACACCCCGGTGACGGTGCGGACCCGCGGCGAAGGCGACGAGGTGGCGCTCGAGGTGCACAACCTCGGGGCTTCGATCTCGAGGGAGATGATCCCCTCGCTGTTCGAGCCGATGAAGCGGGGGATGGATCAGCTCAGCGCGCCCCGCAGCGTGGGCCTGGGGCTCTACATCGTCGATCAGATCGTCCGCGCCCACCGGGGGCGGATCTCGGTCGAGTCCACCGCCGAGCAGGGCACCACCTTCACCGTCCGCTTGCCCCGTCACTTCGTGCGGAGCTGAGCTGCCAATGGGGTAGAGGGGCGCATGCTTGTTTCGACCACCCTCGCACTCGCGCTCGCGGCGGCCCCGGCTGCCGCGGCGCCCGGAGACAAACCGATGTCCTTCTTCGACTTCAAGACCCTCAGCCTCGACGGCAAGCCGGCCGATCTCGCCCAGTACAAGGGCAAGGTGGCGGTGGTGGTGAACACCGCCTCGGAGTGCGGCTTCACCCCGCAGTACGAGGGGCTCGAGAAGCTCCACGAAGAGCTGAAGGACCAGGGGGTGGTGGTGCTCGGCTTTCCGTCGAACGACTTCGGCGGGCAGGAACCGGGCACGCCCGAAGAGATCAGGAAGTTCTGCACCCTGAAGTTCAACGTCCGCTTCCCGCTGTTCGAGAAGGTGAAGACGAAGGGCGAGGGCCAGTCTGCGATCTACGCCTTCCTCGCGGCGAAGCACGGCGCGCCGAAGTGGAACTTCCACAAGTACGTCGTCGGCAAGGACGGGCAGGTGAAGAACGCGTTCAAGAGCAGCGTGACGCCCGAGAGCGCCGAGCTGCGGGCGGCGATTGCCGCGGCGCTCAAGGAGTAGTCCGCGCCGCTGCCGCATCGCGATCGGACGCTGGCAACCCCGCGATTCTGAAAGGTTTGTGCGGTGCAACAGTTGGGCGCCGGCCCACCGGGCTGCGGTCGTCGCGTCAAGGTCCAACCAGCGCCGCGAGCGCGTCGAGCCCCACCGGGGGAGTGGGAAGCCACGGCAACAAGAAGGTGCGCTTCGACAGCCGCTCGGCGATGCGGGAGATCTGGCGGCGCTCTCCGTCGAGCCGCGCGCGCAGCAGCGGATCCCGGGTGCCTGAGGCGAGCAGGCTCCGGTTCACGATCCAGGCAGCCGGCTCGATGTGGGCGCGGCGGAGATCCTCCTGGAGCGCCGCGGCCTGTGAGACCGGCGTGGTCTCGGGGAGGGTGACCAGAATCACCCGGGTCAGCGCCGGATCCTGCAGCCGCATCAGCGGCGTGCTGACCCGCTGGGGGTTGATGGTCGCCGGCAGGTCCCGCAGCGTCTGGCGGTGGTACGCGCCGGTCGCGTCGATCAGCAGCAGCGAATGCCCGGTGGGTGCGGTGTCGAGCACCACGAAGGCGCGCCGCGCCTCGCTGATCACCCGAGAGAAGGCGTGGAACACCGCCACCTCCTCCGTGCACGGGGAACGCAGATCCTCCCGGAGCAGCGCCTGCCCCTGCTCATCGAGCGTGCGGCCGCGGGTGGCCATGATGTGGTCCACGTAGCGCTTCGTCTCCGCGGCCGGGTCGATGCGGCTGACCTGCAGGCCGGGCAGCTGCCCCGCGAGCGTCGCGTCGAGGTGGGCCGCGGGATCGGTGGTGGTCAGGTGCACCGGGTGGCCGCGCTGGACCAGGCTCGAGGCCAGCGCCGCCGCGACGGTCGTCTTCCCCACTCCTCCTTTGCCCATCACCATGATCAGCCCGTGGCCCGCGCGCTCGAGGTCGTCGATCAGCGCCGACAGTGGCTCGGCCGGGAGGGCGCTCGCCGGTGCGCTCGCCGCCGGCTCGGGCGCGACCGGCCCGTCGCGCAGCAGCGCCCGCAGCGCGGCAAGCCCCACGGTGTCGAAGGGCCGCAGCGGCACCTGATCGCGCGGGAGCGCCGCCAGCCGCGGCGGCAGCCCGGCGATCGCCTGCTGTCCCGCGGCTTCGAGCGCGACCGCGACCGCGTCCTCGCGCAGGCTCGCGTGGAACACGCAGTTGATGGCGAGGTGCTGGTGGGTGAGGCCGAGCGCCGACAGCTCTGCCGCGGTGCGATCGGCCTCGGCAATCGGCCCGCGCTCGGGCAGCGTCACCAGCACCACCGTGGTCCGCGCGGCGGCGGTGAGCGCCTCCATCGCCCGGCGAAAGCGCGCCTCCTGGGTCTTCAGGCCGGAGTGCGGCCCCAGGCACGACGCGCCGCGGTCGTTGCCCTCGAGGAACCCGCTCCACGCCTTCGGCAGACTGAGCAGGCGCAGGGTGTGGCCGGTGGGCGCGGTGTCGAAGATCACGTGCTGGTACGCCGACGCCTCGCCGTCGAGCAGCGCGACGAACTCGTCGAAGGCGGCGATCTCGGTGGTGCAGGCTCCCGACAGCTCTTCCCGGATGGTCGCCCGCTCCGTCTCGGAGGCGCCGGGGCCCACCTGGGCGAGCACGCGCTCGCGATAGGCCTCGGCAGCGGCGGTGGGGTCGATGTTGAGCACGCTCAACCCCGGCGCCCCGGGCACCGACACCGCGTGGTTGCGCAGCGGCACCCCGAGAATCTCATCGAGGTTCGACGCGGCGTCGGTGCTCACCAGCAGCACCCGCTTGCCCGAATCGGCCAGCGCCAGCGCCGCGGCGGTCGACAGCGAGGTCTTCCCCACCCCGCCTTTGCCGGTGAAGAAGAGAAACGGGGTCGGGTTCGCCAGCAGCGCGCGCATGGTCAAGCCGCGGGGGCCAGCAGGTTCTGTGCCCACCGCTTCACCGGGGGAGTAGCGACGGAGGATTTCGTTTGCACCCGGAACGCGCAGATTCTGCAGGGGCCAGGCCGAGGCATGAAATCGCAAACTGGCGATTGCCACGACGCGGCGTCGCGTCGTGCGCCGTCACATGATTGGCACCCGCTCCGGCCTGGAGCCAATCGCAAGACGACGATAAGCTGCCGCCGCGGAGACGACCCAGATGCGATTGAACGTGAGCAAGGCTTCCACCTGTGCGCCGCCGAGCCCGAGCGAGGACACGCCCGACCGGAGGCCAGTCGAGGGGAAGGACGCCGACGAGGAGCTCGCGAGGTTGGCCAGGGCGCTGGGCCACCCGGCGCGGGTGCAGATCGTCCGGAACGTGCTGCCGCTGGCGCAGTCCACCGTGTCGCAGCACCTGAAGGTGCTCAAGGAGGCCGGGTTGATCCGCGGAGAAATCGACGGCCCCCGCACCTGCTACTGCATCGAGCCCCGCGCGCTGCGCCGCCTGAAGGCGCTGGTGGGGAGCCTGTAGATGAGCGCGCTGACGAAGCGGCTGTCGTTCCTCGACCGGTACCTCACCCTCTGGATCTTCCTCGCGATGGGGCTCGGCATCGCCCTCGGCTCTCTCGCCCCCGGGGTGGTGCCGGTGCTGAACGAGCTGAGCGTGGGGACCACCTCGCTGCCGATCGCGGTGGGGCTGGTGCTGATGATGTACCCGCCGCTGGCGAAGGTCCGTTACGAGGAGCTGCCCCGGGTCTTTCGCAACACCAGGGTGCTGGCGCTCTCGCTGGTGCAGAACTGGGTGGTCGGGCCGCTGCTGATGTTCGCCCTCGCCGTGCTCTTCCTGCGCGACAAGCCGGAATACATGGTGGGGCTGATCCTGATCGGGCTGGCGCGGTGCATCGCGATGGTGATCGTGTGGAACGACCTCGCCGGCGGCGACACCGAGTACTGCGCCGGGCTGGTGGCCTTCAACTCGATCTTCCAGGTGCTCTTCTTCTCGCTCTACGCGTGGGTGTTGATCACGGTGGTGCCCGGCTGGCTGGGGCTGCAGGGCGCCGAGGTGCACTTCACCATCGGTGACATCGCGCAGAGCGTCTTCATCTACCTCGGCATTCCCTTCCTCGCAGGGATGGCGAGCCGCTTCGGCCTGCGCGCGCTCAAAGGCGAGGCCTGGTACCGCACCGTCTTCATCCCGCGGATCTCGCCGATCACCCTCGTCGCGCTGCTGCTCACCATCGTGCTGATGTTCTCGCTCAAGGGTGAGGCGATCTTGCAGGTGCCGTTCGACGTGGTGCGCATCGCCGTGCCGCTGCTCATCTACTTCGTGGTGATGTTCTTCGTGTCCTTCTTCATGAGCCGCAGGGTGGGGGCGACCTACGGCCAGACGGCGACGCTTTCATTCACCGCGGCGTCGAACAACTTCGAGCTGGCGATCGCGGTGGCGGTGGCCACCTTCGGGATGTCGCACGGAGCGGCGTTCGCGGCGGTGATCGGCCCGCTGGTCGAGGTGCCGGTGCTGATCGGCCTGGTGAACGTCGCCCTCCGGCTGCGCGAGCCCGGCCGCGGGCCAGACGCCGTGAGCTGGGAGGACGACGCCGCGGCGATCGCGGCGCTCGAACCCAGGCACGTGCTGTTCCTCTGCGTGGCGAACTCGGCGCGCAGCCAGATGGCGGAAGGGCTGGCCCGCGCGCTCGCGCCGGCAGGGGTGAAGATCTCGTCCGCCGGCTCGGAGCCGGCCCACCTCGACCCGCTGGCGGTGAAGGCGCTCGCCGAGTTGGGCCTCGACCTCCGCGGCCAGTACTCGAAGCGCGTGGAGGACGTCCCGACCCACGACGTCGACGTGGTGGTGACGCTGTGCTCGGAGCAGGTCTGCCCAGTCTTCCTCGGCAGAGCCAGACGCGTTCACTGGGGGCTGCCCGACCCGCGCGCGGTGCAGGGCGACGAAGAGACGCGGCTGCGGGCGTTTCGCCAGGTGCGGGACGAGCTGAACAATCGCCTCGTCCGGGTCTTCGGCTACTGTGCGCCGCCGCACCCATGAGCAAGAAGAAGCGCAGCGCCGATTCGGAGGAAGGGTTCTCGACGCTGATCGAGCGGGACTTCACCG
>JAGSPQ010000867.1 GCA_018262385.1 Myxococcaceae bacterium
GGCTTCTTCGTGACGCCGATGATCGACTTCAACGCCGAGGGGCCGACCTCGTACCGCGAGTCGGCGGGCGGGCAGCCGTTCGACCTGAGCAACTCGGACGACGCGCACAGCCTGGTGCTGGCGATCGCGCGCCGGGACACCGAGAGCCAGGTGAAGGCGCGGCTCGAGGCGGGGCAGACGGTGTTCAACTACGGGGCCCACGTCACCTACCGCTGGCAGCGCAATGACCCGGCCGACTTCTACGGCCAGCCGTTCGAGAACGAGTCGGTGGCGAGCGCGATCGGCGCCAACGAGCCGGGCGCGAACGCCGGGTACGTCTTCCGCCAGGCGCAGATGTGGATGCCCGACATCTGGCTCAAGTTCGAGCGCGGCAACCTGCGGATCGAGCTCGAGGCCTCGGCGGTGATCGGCAACATCAACAACATCGCCGCCACCGGCGCGGAGAACACGCTGAGCGGGCGCAACCAGAGCATCGGGATCATGCAGTTCGGCGGCGTGCTCCAGGGCGAGCTGCGGCTGATGGACGAGGCGCTGAAGATCGAGCTCGAGCTCGGCTTCGCGTCGGGAGACACCGCCCCCGGGTTCGGCAACTACGCCCGCCGCAAGACGAAGGGTGCGGACAACACCACCCTGGTGGGCGACATCGACGGGCCGCAGTACGCCTGCCAGAGCACCGGCGGCTGCACCGACTCGACGATCCGGAACTTCCGGTTCAACCGCGACTACCGCATCGACATGATCCTCTTCCGCGAGATCCTCGGGGGAATCACCGACGCGTTCTACGTGAAGCCGACGGTCAGCTACCGCATCGCCGATGGGTTCCACGCGTTCGGCTCGGTGATCTACTCGCGGGCGATCTACGGCGAGTCGACCCCGTCGGCGGTCCCGACCAGCGAGGGCATTCGCGCCGACGCGAACCTCGGCTTCGAGGTCAACCTCGGCGCCCGCTACGAGACCGAAGACGGGTTCTTCGGCGAGCTGCGCTGGGCGATCCTGCTCCCGCTGCCCGGGCTGGCCGACAGCCGCGGCGGGACGGGGACGGCGTTGCCCCTCGACTCGCCGCAGGCGCTGCGCGGGTCGATCGGGATCAAGTTCTGAGATGGCTGTGGCTGGTGTTGTGGCTGGGCGCGTGCGGGATCAAGGGCCCGCCGCGGCCTCCGCTGGCCGACCTGCCGCCTGCGCCGCCGCCTGAGCAGCCCGCGGACGCCGGCTGTTGCCGGTAGCGCGCGTGGGCGACCTTCCAACGGTCAGCGCGAGCGCAGGAACTGCTCGAGGTCCTCGGCGTCGGAGCTGGTGAGGGTGCTGGGGGCGCCGCCGGGGTGCCAGAGCGCCTCGCGCAGTGAGCCGGCCGAGCCGTCGTGGAGCCAGGGGCCGGTGGCGAAGACCGCGCGCAGCGAGGGAGTGTCGAGGCGGGTGCCTCCGATGCTGTGGCTCTTGCGATCGGTGAGCGCCTCACCGGCGTGACAGCTGCCGCAGCTCTGCTCGAAGACCAGCGCGCCGCGCAGGGTCGCCACGTTCGGGTTGTCGGGCGCCTGCAGGGTGCCGAGGAAGGCGGACACGTCGAGCAGCTCGACCCGCGACAGCCCGTCGCCGCCCATCTGGTTCACCATGTGCGCGTTGAAGGTCGGCAGATCGGCCCGGGTGCCGTCCCACGCGTAGGGCGCGGTGTCCTGCAGCTGCCAGAGCGCGGGGGTGTTGCGCTCGCGCGAGATCGCGTTGGGCAGCGACCAGCTCAGGCCATCGGTGCCGCCCTCGGGGTGGCAGCTGCTGCAGGAGAGCCCGCCCAGCTGCGGCTGGGACAGGCGGGGATCGACCGCGGAGTAGAACAGCCGGCGTCCGCGCTCGACGTCGGGCGCCAGCTCGGACTGGCCGAACGCATAGACCTGGGTCTCGAGCAGCCGGCCCTCGCGCAGCTCGATCTTCGAGACGGTGTAGTCGAGCGAGTTGTGCACCCACGCGCTCTTCACGTCTCCCGCCACTGCGATTCCGGTGGGGCGCGCTCCGACCCGGACCACGCCGTAGATGCCGCGCTCGGGGGAGGCGAACCGCTCGTCGACCCGGCGGGTGGCGCTCACCACCGCCACCGCGTTCGAGTTGTGGTCGGCGACGAAGATCCACTCGCCCAGCCCGTCGATCACCAGTGAGGACGGGGCGTCGAGGCCTCCGCCCCGCGGGGCGCACTGCTCGTCGAGCTGGGTGGCGAGCAGGGTGGCGGGGAAGTCGGGCTCGGGTGCGTCGAGCCCACCGGTGGGCTGCTCGAGCAGGGCCTGCCGGGAGCGGGAATCGACGGTGCTCAGCGCCGGCGCCACCGCGAAGGCGAGCGAGCCGGTGTTGGTGGTGCGGCTCTGCACGTGGGCGACGAAGACCCGGTCACCTTCCGGCGAGAGGATCACGTCCGCGGCCTGGGCGGGCTGGCGGGCAGGGGAGCGGCTTCCCTGGCACCAGGCGCCGGCCGGTTGCTCGAGCCGGGCGGCTTCGATCCGTCCGCCGGTCAGCGGGACGATCTTCAGTTGGCCCTCGAGGAAGTCGCTGACGAAGAGCTGCTGGCCATCGGGGTGAACCGCCAGCGCCCACGGAGTGCCACCGACCTCGATTGTCCGGCGCACCGCCAGCGGCTGGGTGTCCAGCTCGCTCACCGTGCCCGAGGTCGAGTTGGCGACGAACAGCCGCTTCCCATCGCGGCTGACCGAGAGCCCGATCGGCGCGGCTCCGACCTCGACGGTGGCCTGCACCATTCCGTCCCGAGTCAGCTGGGTGACGGTGCGCGAGCCGCGGTTGGTGACGAACACCGTGCCGTCCGGCCCGACCGCGACCCGCTCGGGGTGCCGGCCGACCGGCACGTGGCGCACCACGAAGCCGGTCTTCGAGTCGATCAGTGTGAGGCGGTCGTGATCCGCGTCGGCGACGTAGAGCAGCGCGTCGTCTCGGCTGACTGCCAGCGAGCC
>JAGSPQ010000868.1 GCA_018262385.1 Myxococcaceae bacterium
GGACTCGGAGCGTCCAGCTTGCGCTGGGCCTTGCCGAGGATCTCCAGCGCCTGCACCGGCTGCCGACGCTCGATCAGGTGGCGCGCTTCGCGCCGGGTCGAGCCGCTGAAGAAGACCGCCGCGCCCGCCACGAGCGCGATCAGCAGCACCGCGCCGACCGCGATCATCGGCCGCCGGCGTGAGGCCGCGGCAATCGGAGGCGCCAGCGCCGACTCCGCGATCGGAGGCGTCACGATCAGCGTCGCGACCGAAGCCAGCAGAGGGCGCGGGCCCTGGGCGGATGACGCGAACGGAGCGGCAACCGCGGGCGGCAGCGGCAGCGGCGGCGGCGCGGCGGGGGCAACTGCAACCGGAGGCACCGTCGACGGGCTCTTCGCCGGCACCGGCGGAGGCCGCTGCATCGCCTCGAGGAAAATCGTCGGCTCGGTCGGCCGGGGCAAGTTCGCGAGCGTCTTCGCCAGCTCAGCCGCCGAGCCGGGCCGGAGCGCCGGCTCCTGCGCGAGGCAGCGCATCACCAGCGCGCAGAGCCCGACCTGATCGGCCAGGTGCGGCGCCGCCTCGGCCAGTGGCTTCGCGGCAGGGCGGGCCGGCAGCACCCCCGACAACAGCTGGTAGGCGAGCGCGCCGAACGCGTACAGATCGCCGGGCACCTCGCCAGCGGCGGCGGCGGCAATCTCCTCCGGCCCCACCACCAGCCCGATCACGGTCGCCTGCGCCTCGGACGCCTTCGGCTCGATCAGCCGGGCGAGCCCGAAGTCGGCCAGGCGCGCCTGCTCTCCGCTCACGCCCTTCACCAGCACCACCGTGCCGGCGCGGAGGTCTCCGTGCACCAGCCCCTTGCCGTGGATCGCCGCCAGCCCCTCGGCGAGTTGGGTCAGCAGCTCGAGCGACCGGTCGGGCATCAACGGCTCGCCCTTGAGCTCGTCGGCCAGCAGCGACCCTTCGGGCAGCTCGCTCACCAGGAACCGGGTCGTCTCCGACTGGCCCGAGTCGATCACCCGCACCACCGCCGGATGATCCACGGTCGCGAGCCGGCGGACCTCTTCGTCGAAGCGGGCGCTGACCGGCGCGGCGCGGAAGATTCTCAGCGCCACCTTGCGGGAGAGGGACAGCTGCTCGGCCGCGTAGACCTCGGCACCGCCCTCGGGCGAAAGGGCCCGGTCGATGCGAAACCGATCGTCGAGTACACGTGTCCCTGGCTCCCACATGCGGCGGCACACTACCCGCGGATGAGCCTCACCCGCATCCGATTCGGCGGTAGTGTGCGCGCCATGTCCGCGCCACCCGAGCTGCCGAAACCGGCTTCGATGGACCCGCCGACCGCCGCGACCGAAGTCATGCCTCAGGTGGACACGACCGCACAGGTTCCGACCGAGGCCGGTGCGGCCGGACCTGCAGCTGCCACGGATCCTGCCCTCGTCGCGGAACCCGTCGTCCTCGCGGGACCTGCTGTCGCGCCGGGCGCCCCTTCGAAGCTGACCGCGCTGACCGCCCTCGGGCAGCTCGCCTGGAGCCGAATCTCTCCCCTCGCCCGTCACCTCGACCGCCTGCCGCCCAACGCCCGCAAGCTGCTGGCCGCCTCGCTGCTGTTCGCCGCCGGCGCCGCGATCGCGCTGCTGTTCTCCCGCGGCGGACGCTCCCCCAGCCAGGAGCTCGAGCGCTGGGCCCGGCGCATCGCCGCCCCCGAGGGCGAGCTGGTGCGAAGCGCGCTGTCAGCGGGCGACTTCCTGTCCGCCCTCTCGGTGCTGCGTTCTCCCTCGGCGCGCGACCGGCTGCGCGCAGACCCGGCGGCCTTCGCCGTCCGGGCCCGGCTGGCGCTCAAGGCCAACGAGCCCTCCGACGCGCTCGAGAGCCTCGAGCTGGCGATCACCGAGCACCCGAAGCTGATCGACGATCCCTGGGTGGCGGAGTCGGTGCTGCAGACGTTCAACGCCGGGCGGCCGGCCCGCACCGGGCTGCTGCTCGCCAGGGTCTCACCGAGCACCGCGCTCCCGCTGCTGCGCACCGCGAGCGCCGATTGGTCCTGGCGGGTGCGGCACGGAGCCGCCGACGCGCTCCGCCAACACGGCGAGGCGCTGCCCGATCTGGTCGGCTTCCAGCTGCTCGACGCGTGGCAGACGGATCGCTGCGACGTCCAGCGCGCGGCGGTCGGAAAGCTGCGCGCCCCCGGCATGTCCGACGAGCGGATCGCCCCCGCGCTCGAGGCGCTGGTCAAGCGCCCCGGGCTCCAGGGCTGCATCGACGACCTCGTTCCCCGCACCCAAAAATGAGCGACGAATCCCAGGCCACTCCCACCGAACCGCTCGAGGCCACGGGCGCGCTGAAGATTGGCTCGCTGCGGCCGGGCACCCTGGTGCTGCAGGGCCGCTTCAAGGTGCTCGAGCTGCTCGGCCGCGGAGGGATGGGCGACGTCTACCTCGCCGAGCAGGTCTCGCTCGGCCGGAAGGTGGCGCTGAAGACGCTGCGCGAAGACTTGAGCCTCCAGCCGGGAATGACCGAGCGGTTCAAGCGCGAGGCGCGGCTGCTCTCCACCGTCGACCACCCCTCGATCGTGCGGGTGATCGACTTCGGCGAGGCCGAGAGCACCTACGTGCTGGTGATGGAGTACGTCGAGGGCGAGAACCTCGCCTCCGAGGTCCGCCGCGGTCCGCTCGACCCGCCGCGCGCGCTGTCGGTGATGAAGGACATCGCCGAGGGGCTGGCCTCGATCCACGCCCAGGGGATCATTCACCGCGACCTCAAGCCGGACAACGTGCTGCTCACCCGTGGACCCGAGGGCGAGCGGGCGCGGCTGCTGGACTTCGGGATCGCCCGGCTCGCCGAGGAGCAAGGCGCGGCGATGACCCAGGCGGGCCTGGTGCTCGGCACCCCGGAGTACCTCTCGCCCGAGCAGGCCACCGGGATGAAAATCGACGCGCGCGCCGACGTCTATGCGTTCGGCGT
>JAGSPQ010000869.1 GCA_018262385.1 Myxococcaceae bacterium
CAGACGGCGATCTCGACCGCGGTCGTAGGCGACGAGATCGTGCTCGCCGACGGCACCTACGACTTCGCCTCGAGCCCGTCATGCTCGGCGAGCGGGACCCCGGCCGCTCCGATCGTGGTGCGCGCCGCCAATCGGCTGAAGGCGCGGATCCGGTTCAACACCCTCGAGGGCTTCAAGGTCACCGGGCCGCACTGGCGGTTCGACGGCCTCGACGTGGTCGGCGTCTGCGCGGTCGACAGCAACTGCGAGCACGCGTTTCACGTCAGCGGCCGGGCGGTCGGGTTCCAGCTGCTGCGCTCGCGGGTGGTCGACTTCAACGCGCAGCTGAAGGTGAACGCGAGCCCCGCCGGCGATGGCGGCTACGACATCCCGCATCAGGGGCTGATCGAGAGCACCGAGCTGTTCGACACCCACCCGCGCAACACCTCGAATCCCACCACCAAGCTGAACATCGACACCGGCGACGACTGGGTCCTGCGCGGGAACTTCATCCACGACTTCCACAAGGGCGGCGGCGACAACGTCAGCTACGGCCTGTTCCTCAAGAGCGGCGGCCACCGCGGCCTCGTCGAGCGCAACCTCGTCATCTGCACCTACGACCTGACCACCGGCGGCACCCGAATCGGGACTTCGTTCGGCGGAGGCGGCACCGGAAACCAGTTCTGCGCGCCCGCCTTCAATGCCGCGGTGCCGTGCAGCATCGAGCACACCGACGGGACGATGCGCAACAACCTGATCGCCAACTGCTCGGACGTGGGCATCTATTTGAACCGGGCGAAGAACACCCAGGTGCTCCACAACACCCTGGTCGCGACCAACGGGGTCGACTTCCGCTTCGACACCACCAGCGGCGAGGCCTCGGGGAACGTGCTCGCGTCGAACATCCGCTCGCGCAACGACGGCGGGCTTACCCTCGGCACCAACCTGGCTGGACGCGCGCCGGCGGACTTCAGCGGCTGGTACGTCAATCCGCTGCGGGGTGATTTCCGGATCGGCGGCGACGTGTCGGCGTTGATTGGCAAGGTCCCGGTCCGCACGGAGGTCCCGGACGACTACTGCGGGCGGTCCCGGCCGGCCGCGGGGAACGTCGCGTTCGGCGCGCTCGAGCACTCGCTCGGCGACTGCGCCACCGTGTTCAGCGCCGACGGCGGCGCGGGAGGTGGCGCGGGAGGCGACGCGGGAGGCGGCGCGGGCGGCGGCGCGGGAGGCGGCGCGGGAGGCGGCGCGGGAGGCGGCGCGGGAGGCGGCGCGGGAGGCGGCGCGGGAGGGGGCGCGGCCGGTGGCTCAGGAGGCGGAGTCGGCGGTGGCTCGGCCGGTGGTGCGGGAGGTGGCGCCGAGACGACGCCGACCGGATGCGGTTGTCACTCGACCAGCGAACTCAACCTCCTCGCGCTCGTACTCGGAGCGTTCGCTGCTCTCAGGTCGGCCCGTCGGTCGCCCAGGATTCCGCACCTCGGCAACTGACGTCATCAGGTTTGCTGGGTCGCAACCAGGCAGGGAACAGCAGGCCGGTGCAATCGTCCCCGGTCGGCTCGGGGCTGGTGGGGTAGCCCGTACTCAGGCAGCTCCACCACGCTCAGACCACCGACGCTGTCAGTGCCTGACTCTTCCCTGCGGGGGAGGCGGAAGTTGGGGCGCCCGGGCCAGGTGTGGTGGGGGAGGCGAAGGGGGTCGCGGCGCGGTGGACAAAAGCCACCCCTCCGCGACGACCACGGTGTGACACGGGGGAGGCAGGCGAGGCGGAAGGACGAGCTTCGGACCACGTGGCGCATGATCTGCGCCGCGACGAACCGGCAAGTCTCAATGGCCCCACTGCGCCCAGGCCCACAGCGCCGGTGCGTTGAGCAGCAGGGCGTCAATCCGATCCAACATCCCGCCGTGCCCGGGAAGAAGCCGGCCTGCGTCTTTGACGCCCCGCGCCCGCTTCAGCAGCGACTTGGTCAGGTCCCCGAGCGGGCCCACACTGGCGGTCACCGCGGCAATCGCCACTGCGTCGCTCAGCCGAAACACACTGGGCCAACAGGCGACCGCCCCCGCGGCAGCCCCGACTGATCCGACCGCACCGCAGCCCAGGCCCTCCCAGGTCTTGCCCGGGCTGACTTTCGGAGCCAACCGGTGCTTCCCGAACAGGCGGCCCCCGGCGAAGGCCAGGGTGTCATTGATGAAAGTGGCGCCCACCACGGCCAGCACCCAGGCCGCTCCATTCTCGCCCGCGCTCAACGAGGCGAGGCACCACGGCCCCACAGCGCAGAACACCACCCCCTCGACCAGCAGCGGCGCGTGGAACATCGCGCCTGCCACGTCCTGACGGAAGACGTGCCATCCCCAGGCGAACGCCGAGGTGGCCACCACCAGCGCGAGGGCCATCGGCGCCGCCGAGGCCGGCGCTGCCGATGGAAGCCACGGCAACGCCGCCGAAACCAGCACCCCAGGAAGGTGGCGCGGCAACACCCTTTCGAACGCCAGCCGGTAGAACTCGAACGCCGCCAGCGCTGCGGCGGCCGAGAAGAGCGCCGCTGCCGGGAGGCCTCCCGTCGCGAGCAGCCACACCACCGGCGGCAACAGCACCGCTGCCACCGCGACCCGCCGCGCGAGGTTGGTGCGAGCCTGGGGGGTCATCGTTCCTCCGCAGTGGGCGTCGAGGGGCGCTGCAAGAAGAGGCCCTCGGCGACCGATCGTCGCGGCGGGCGCTGAAAATGCGCGCTGCCGCTTCAGGAGCCCCGGGTCGGCAGCCCGCGGTACCACTGCACCCCGTGGTAGCGGCCGAGCAGCGCCGCCACGCCCGATCCGCTGACGAGCTCCCACACCCCGATCCCACCGCCCTTCTCGAGGCCTTTGAAGATCACCCGGCCGGCGTAGCGGAACAGCTCCGCCACCTCGCCCGCCTCGGTGAACGCCACCGTGAGCCGGATCGGCTCGGGCGGGAAGAAGTACCGCCGCAG
>JAGSPQ010000870.1 GCA_018262385.1 Myxococcaceae bacterium
GCTGACCACCATCGGCGGAGCGTTCGAGCGCGCCACCGGAAGCGCGCCGTTCGCCCTCCCGAAGTCCTGGCTCGAGGCCAGGCCGAAGCTCGCGCTCGAGACGCCGTTCAACATGGCCACCAGCAACGACATCATCGGCGGCAACTCCGGCTCGCCGGTGGTGAACAAGGAAGGCGAGGTGGTCGGCCTGGTGTTCGACAGCAACATCCACGGGCTGGGCGGCGAGTACGGCTTCGACGAGGCGGTCAACCGCGCGGTCGCGCTGCACAGCGCCGCGCTGATCGAGGCGCTCGACAAGATCTACAGCGCCAGGCGGATCGTCGAGGAGCTCAAGCCCGCGGGCGCGGCACCGAAGGCCGGCGCGCCGTAAGTAGAGCGACCGGTCACTTTCTTCCGGCTCGCGGGCGTTTCCTTTCCAGGCGTCGGATTCTAGGCTCGCGCGCTCATGAGCGCTCCAGTGGTCGACCCGATCGCCCGGTTCTTCGAGAAGCTGCTGCCCGCGCTGGTGCTCAAGCAGTTCGACAGCTTCCTCGAGCAGGACGGCTGCATCTCGTTCGACGTCACCGGCGCGGGCCAGTGGAGCTTCACCTTCGGCACCGAAGAGCCGATCGCGACCGGGCTCGATCCCGACGCGGGCCTCAAGCTCACCTTCACCCGCGGCGCCTTCGACAAGTTCATCGACGGCACCCTCGACGTGATCGAGGCGGTGCAGAAGAAGGAAGTCACCGCGCGCGGGCGGGAGTTCATCCTGCTCGAGAACTTCGGACGCCTTTTGCGGCCCCCCCAGAGACATGACCTCGGGTGGGACGCCAGCACCGTGGGCTGACTCCCACGCAAACCAGGGGGCACCGAACCATGTCGCGTATCGCCAAGGCCGATGTGAACGCAGCGCTGTCGTTGGTCGCCAGGCAGCTGATCAAGTCTGGAGGAGCCGACGGCAAGGTCTCGCGCGCCGACGTGAAGAAGGCGCTCACCGAGCTTCCCCGCGCCCAGCGTGGGCTGGCCGACATCTTCTTCCGCTTCGTCGACAACCGGGACTTCAAGGCCGGCGCCCAGGTCACCGCGAAGGACATCAACAAGGCCGTCGCCTACGCGAAGGAGCACATGATCGCGAAGTACGACCTCAACGAGAACGGGCTGTCGAAGGAGGAGATCACCAAGATGTCGCTCACCGGCAAGCGCGCGGTGGAGCTCGCCAAGGCGCTCAAGGCCAGCGGCGCCGGCGCGGACTGAACGCCCTCTTCGGCGCTACTCCCACTCGATGGTGGCGGGCGGCTTCGACGAGATGTCGTAGACCACCCGGTTGATCCCCCGGACCTCGTTGATGATCCGGCTGCTGATCTTCCCCAGCACGTCGTAGGGCAGCCGGGCCCAGTCGGCGGTCATCCCGTCGACGCTGGTGACCGCCCGCAGCGCGCAGACGTTCTCGTAGGTGCGCTCGTCGCCCATCACTCCGACGCTCTGCACCGGCAGCAGCACCGCGAACGCCTGCCAGAGGTGGTTGTAGAGCCCCGCCGCCTTGATCTCCTGCTGGACGATCACGTCCGCCTTGCGCACCACCTCCAGCCGCGCCTCGGTGATGTCGCTGATCACCCGGATCGCCAGCCCCGGCCCGGGGAACGGCTGCCGGCCGACCATCTCTTCCGGCAGGCCCAGCTCGCGGCCCAGCACCCGGACCTCGTCCTTGAACAGCTCGCGCAGCGGCTCGACCAGCTTCAGGTGCATCTTCTCCGGCAGCCCGCCGACGTTGTGGTGGCTCTTGATCGTCGCCGACGGCCCCTTGGTCGAGACCGACTCGATCACGTCCGGGTAGAGGGTGCCCTGGGCGAGGAACCGCGCGTCCTGCACCTTCAGCGCCGCCTCCTCGAAGACCTTGATGAACTCGTAGCCGATCGCCTTCCGCTTCGCCTCGGGGTCGACCACCCCCCGGAGCGCGGCGAGGAACCGCTCGCGGGCGTCGATCGTGATCAGCGGGATCTGGAAGCGGCCCTTGAACAGCGCCTCGACCTGCTCGCGCTCGCCCTCTCGCAACAGCCCGTTGTCGACGAAGATGCACTGCAGCCGATCGCCGATCGCGTTGTGGATCAGCACCGCGGCGACCGAGCTGTCGACCCCGCCCGAGAGGCCGCAGATCACCCTCCCCTCGCCGACCTGGGCGCGGATCCGCGCCTCCTCTTCCTTCGCGAAGCCCTTCATCGTCCAGTTGCCGCTGAACCGGCAGGTGGTGAAGAGGAAGGACTGCAGCATCTCGCGCCCCTGGGCGGTGTGGACCACCTCGGGGTGGAACTGGAGCCCGAAGATCGGCTTGTCCTCGTGCGCCGCGGCGGCGAACGGCGCGGAAGGCGTGCGGCCGATCGGGAAGAAGCCAGGGGGCAATTCCTCGACCCGGTCGCCGTGGCTCATCCACACCTTCAGCTGCTCGCCCTTCTTGAAGCTGGCGAACGGCCCCAGGCTCTTGATCACCTCGACGTCGGCCGGGCCGTACTCGCGGTGGGCGCTCTTGTCGACCCGGCCCCCGAGCATCTTCGCCATCAGCTGCAGGCCGTAGCAGATGCCCAGCACCGGCACCCCCAGCTCGAACACCGAAGGATCGCAGCGCGGAGAGCCCGGCGCCTCGACCGAGTGCGGGCTGCCCGAGAGGATCACGCCCTTCGCCCCGAACGCCTTCAGCTCGGCCGCCGACAGATCGGGCCGGTGGATCTCGCAGTAGACGCCGAGCTCGCGAACCCGGCGGGCGATCAGCTGGGTGTACTGGCTGCCGAAATCGAGGATCAGCACCTTTTCTTGCGTCAAGGCCATGTGGTTCCCTGTGAGCGCTTGCGACTGATGCGTTGACACAAGGCCATAGCGCTACGACACTTTCGCGCCAATGAATAAGCGCTTGCTGCTGGCTGCTTCCGCATTTGCCCTGTGCACGACGGCCTGTGTCAAAGAAGTCAGC
>JAGSPQ010000121.1 GCA_018262385.1 Myxococcaceae bacterium
CCCAACGCTGCGCGGCAGAAACCGCGCATAGTTGTAGTTGAGGATGACGATCGAGACGAGCGGCGCCGCCATGGGAAGCTAGGGCGTCAACCCGCAGCCGAACCGCGGCGGGCCGGCGTCTGCGAAGAGGATCGCCGCGTTCGGAGCGCACACCACGCTCTGCACGCACGGCAGCGTCTGGCCGCTGATGCCGAACTTGCACTCGCTGGTCAGGCCGGCGTCGTTGTTCGGGCAGGCGTTCGGAGCGCCCACCGTGCACTGGCAGGTCTTCGGGTGACCCCCGTCCTGGAAGGTGATCGCCAGCTCGGTCTGGCACAGCCCGCCGTCGTTGCCCTGGCTGCAGTCGGCGTTGGTGTTGCAGTAGTCGTCGCCCTGCGCCAGCTTGGGCCGGATGATCACCGCCGGGTAACCGGCCGGGCAGCCGCGCGAATCGCGGCCGACGCCGAAGCTGTCCTTGGTGCCGTCGTTGAAGGTCGACGGGGTACAGACGCTGGTGTTGTCCGAGGCCTGCAGACACAGCATCGGCATCGGGCTGCAGCTGGGGGACTTGCTGAGGTTGGTGCACGCCCCGGCGCCCTGCAGGTAGGCCGGCAGCTGCAGGTTCTTGCAGTCGTCGTTGCTCATGCAGGTGGTGCAGAACGGCGGCTTCGGCGCGGTGTAGCAGTTGTCCGGGCCGCGCTCGGAAGCGGGCGGGCAGGGATCCGGCGTGCCGTCGTTGTTCTTGTCTTCCCCACAGCAGTACTCGCCGCGGGTGCAGGCGATCGACGCGCCACCCTGCTCGACGCAGGTGAGCAGCCGGCAGAAGTTCGCCCCCGCGTCCTTCGAGCCGCCGTCGGTGGCGCAGGTGAAGGGCGAGCGGCAGTCCTTGTAGCCCAGGCTGGTGACCGGGTCGGTGCCGAGGCGGCAGTCGGTGTTGCAGGTGAAGCTGCCGCGATCGCAATAGCCCAGCGGGATGCTCTCGAGCGGCTGCTCGGGGCACTCCTGGTTGTCCATGCAGTCGCCGTTCGCGCGGCAGCGCTTGTCGGAGGTGCCGCCGCCGTTGAGCGCCTCGCCTCGGCAGGTCAGCCGGTCTCCTCCGAAGGCGTTGGTCGAGGACTTCTTGCACTCGGTCTCGCTGGTGCACGGAGCCCGGCAGCGGCCGGCGCCGTAGAACAGCGAGTTGGCGTTGAGGTTCGCGTCATCGACCCAGCAGGTCTTGCCGGGGGGGCAGCCGGGGGCCGCCAGCTCTTTCTTCACGAAGTCCCAGCGGCAGCGCGGCTCGCACAGGCACGCGCCCTTGTTGCAGACCGAGCCCGAGGGGCAGCTCTTGTCTTCGGCGCAGCCGACCGAGCTGCAGCTGTTGCTCTGGGGCTTGCAGAAGCCGACCCCGTCGTCGACGGTGCCGCAGGGGCAGGCGCCGACCTTCTGCTGGAAGCAGTACTTCTTTCCGCTGCTGTCGCCCTGGAGGCCCTTGCAGGTGCCCTGGGGATCGAAGAGGAAGTCATTGCCGCACTGCGCCGAGTCGGTGCACTCCTCGCAGGGAGCGAGGCGGCGGCGGCAGACGCCGGCAAACCCGGGCTGGGCTCCGGACTCGACCACGCACCGGCACTGGAGGCCGTACTGGTAGCAGGGGTCGAGCGGCTCGAGCGACGAGCAGTCGCTGCTGACGTTGCACGCCGTGCCGGGCATGCACTGGCCGGTGAGCTGGTTGCAGAAGCTCCCGTTCTTGTAGACCGAGCAGTCGTCGTCCTTCGCGCAGGGCTGGCCCGCGTCGGGCACGCCGCCGTCCTTCACCCCACCGTCGGTGCCGCCGTCGGGGTTGGTGCCGGTGTCCTTGCAGGCGCCCGCGGTGCAGAGCTGGTTGGCGGTACAGGCAGAGCAGACCACGCCGCTCGCGCCGCACGCAGCGACTTCCCCGCCGCCCACGCACGCGCCCTTGTCGTTGCAGCAGCCGAGGGTGCAGTTGTCGGGACCACAGGGCTTGGGAGTGCAGGAGGGAACGACGGCGATCAGAAGGCCGATGGCCATGCCGGTGATTGCCCAGCGAACTTGCGTCCAGCTCATTTGGTAAGCCTCGAAAAAATGGAGAGTCGGCCTTGGAGGGGGGTGGCTATAGCCGAATCAGGGCCCCAAGCCCACCCAGACCGCCCCATCGGCGTAGACCTCCTTCTTCCAGATGGGGACGTCGGCCTTCAGCCGCTCGATCGCGTGCCGGCAGGCGGCAAACGCCTCGGCGCGGTGCGGGGTGGAGGCGGCGATCACCACCGCCAGCTCTCCGGGGCTCAACACCCCCACCCGGTGGTGAATCGCCACCCGGGCCCCCGGCCACTGGGCGGCGGCTTCGGAGGCGATCTCGGCCAGCTTCTTCTCGGCCATCGGCGCGTAGGCCTCGTACTCCAGCCGCACCACGCTCTTGCCCGAGGTGGCGTCGCGCACCGCGCCGCTGAAGGTCACCACCCCGCCCTGCCCTTTGCCGCTGACCGCGCGCACCACCGCGTCGAGCGACAGCGGCGCGTCGGTGACGAGGAACGCCGGATCTCCGCTGCCGCCGGCGACCGGAGGAATCAGCGCCACCTCCGCCCCGGCCGGAACCTTCGCGTCGAGCGAGCTGAATTCCTGGTTCACCGCCACCCGCAGGTGGGGCAGCAGCGGGACCAGCGCGGGGTGAAGGGTGCAGAGCGCCTGCAGCAGCTCGCGCACCGGGGCGCCGTCGGCCAGGAGCACCCGCTCTTCCGAGCAGCCGGCCCGCTCGCGCGCCGCGGCGAAGTAGCGCAGGGTGACCGAGCTCATCGCCTACTCGGCTTCGGGGGTCGAGCCGCCGTCGGCGGCGGGCGGAGCGGCCTTCTTCTTCGCCGCCGGCTTCTTCTTCTTCTTCGGCTTCGGCTTGATCGCCGGCCCGCGGTCGTCGTCGCTGCTGACCTCCTGGCGGACGAAGTCTTCGACCCCGCCGCCGTGCTTCTTGCGGAACTCGTCGAACTTCTCCTTGGTGAAGACGCTGCCCGCTTCGGACTTCGCCTTGGTGAAGACGCCCTTCAGCACCGCCTTGGTGACCTCGCGGTTGGCGAAGTAGGTCATCGCGACGTGGCCCATGCCCCAGGTGATGCCGAAGGCCCAGGGCGCCGCGAGCACTCCCCCCAGCCCGGGGAGGAAGATCTTGGTCAGGGTGGCGAAGCTCTTCTGCGCCACCAGCCCCGCGCCGCAGACCGAGGCCAGCTCGAGCACCAGGTGCTTGGCCTCTTCCTTGTTCAGCTCGCGGCCGTAGACCCGGCCGATCGCGGTCACCATCGAGGCCTGCACCGCGGTGACGGCCACGAAGTCCGAGAGGGGAATCGGAACCAGGGTGACCAGCGCCGAGCCGAAGGACGACATCATCACCAGGTCTTTGGCAATCTCTTCTGATTGGGCCGCGTTGAGCTTCTTCTTCGAAGCCGCCTTTGCCGCCGCATTCAAACTGTCCATCCAGCCCATAGAGCCTCCCCGCTTGGTGGTGCCTGCGCTGAACTGGGTTAAACACCCGTTCGCTTTGAAAATCCCTGTTCTCGTCGCGCTGGGGTGGATCTGCGGCTGCAGCCGATCGCTGCCCGCGCCCGTTGCTCCCGAGGCTCCGGCGGCGGCGGTGGCGATCGCGCCGCCCGCCCCGGTCGAAGACGACTGCACCCTGCAGACCGAGCTGAAGCCCGGCATCCCCGGCAGCCCCGGGCACCTGCTGCCTTCGGAGATCAACATGAACGGCGCCAGCGAGCTGGCGATGCTGATGCGGGTGATGAAGGCCGACCTCGAGGCCGCGCGGACTGCGCTCGACAACGGTGAGCCGATCGGGCCGATGCATGCGCGGCACCGGAAGATCCGCTGCTCCTGGCCGACCGCGCTCGAGGATCGCAACCCGACCTTCGAGGCGAACGCGATCTCGTACCTGCTGCTGGTGCGCGCCTTCGACGCGAAGCCGGCCGAGCCCCGCGCGGCGTACGAAGGGGTGGTGTCGGGATGTCTGGCCTGTCATGCCACCAGCTGTCCGGGGCCGATCCAGGCGATCGAGACCCTCCACCTGGTTAAGACGCGTTAACGCTCCGCTGCGACCGGCCGGCAGCCATTAAGGTTGCCGGCCATGGACGACGTTTCCGCAGACACCATCGCCAGCCGCGGCCCGATCAGCGGCGAATCCTCCGTCCCTACCGATTCGCGGCTCAGCACCGTGCTGCCGAAGGTCGAGTGGAAGGGCGAGGTCCCCCACCTGGTCAGCAACAACCGCGATCGCTTCGAAGAGCTGGGCGTGCTCGGGGTGGGCGGGATGGGCGAGGTGGTGCTGGCGAAGGATCACGACATCGGCCGCACGGTGGCGCTGAAGCGGATGAAGGCGGGCACCGACGTGGGGAAGGTGCTGCGCTTCGTCGACGAGGTGCGCGCGGTGGGGAGCCTCGAGCACCCGAACATCGTCCCGGTGCACGACGTGGGGATCGACGCCGGCGGCCGGTTCTTCTTCGTGATGAAGCGGCTCGAGGGCCAGACGCTGGAGAGCGTGATCAACCGCTTGAGGGACGGCGACGTGGCGATGCGCGAGACGTACTCGTTCACCAAGCGGGCCCAGATCTTTCTCGGGATCCTCTCGGCGGTCGAGTACGCGCACCAGCAGGGCTTCGTGCACCGGGACTTGAAGCCCGCCAACATCATGCTCGGCCCGTGCGGCGAGGTGACGGTGATGGACTGGGGACTCGCCAAGCGCATCCGGGGGCCCGCGGCGCGCCCGGGGCCGACCGGCGAGGCGGCCCAGCCCGAAGAGGTCTCCGGGGCGCGGCGCCCGGCCCTGCTCAGCACCCAGCTCGGCTCGCTGATGGGCACCCCGCTCTACATGTCGCCCGAGCAGGCCCGGGGAGAGCACGACCGGGTCGACGAGCGCAGCGACATCTACAGCCTGACGGTGCTCTTTCACGAGTTCTGCTACCTGCGGCACTACCTCACCGGGCGCAGCACCCTCGCCGAGGTGCTGGAGGGAGTGAAGACCGTGCCGATGGTGGTGGGCACGAGCACCCCCAGTCACGCCGACTGGGTGCCCGCCGAGCTGCAGTGGTTCCTGTCCCGCGGCCTGCAGAAGAAGCCCGAGGATCGCTTCCAGTCGGTGGCGCAGATGAGCGAGAGCCTCGAGCGGCTGCTCGACGGCCGGTTCGAGATGAAGTGCGGGCGGACGATGATCAAGCGGATGCTGCTGTCGATGGCGGTGGGGCTGGACCGCCGCCCGCGGCTGTTCCTGACGCTGATCCCGGCCGCGGCGGTGGTGGGATTGGCGGGGGTGGGAAAGCTGCTCTACGACCTGATCAGCGCTCTTTGAGCCGGATCATCCCCCACAGCCGGCCGCCGTTCCCCCGCGGCTCGAAGTCGAGCACCACGTGGTCGATCGGGGTGAGGTGATCGAGGAACGCCGAGCTGAACCCCTGCGAGGTCACCACCTTCGACGGGTCGAGGCCCGGGATCACCCGCGGGGTGTCGAGCTCCCGCTTCAGCCGCCCGAGGTCGACCAGCAGCGAGCTGTGCCCCGGGCCGAAGGCGCCCTTGAAGCGCTCGCCGAGCTCGCGGCTCAGATCGGCATTGGCCCGCGGGCCGCTGCCGTCGCCGCTGCGGATCATCAGCGCCCGCGGAGTCAGGGCGATCGTCGCGGTCGCGCTCGCCAGCCGCCACTGCCACAGCAGCGCGTCGCGATCGTCGGCGTAGGGCGCGCGCACCGCCTCGCCGAGCAGCCGGGTGAGCAGCGGAGCGACCGGCTCGCGGGTGGTGAGGCCCGCGATCAGGTGGACCACGCCGCGCCAGTCGGGCTTGCCGGTGCCGCCGACCAGGTTCTTCAAGAAGCCCTCGGCGTCGAACCACGCCAGCACCCCCACCTCGCCGGTGAAGGCGTTGATCGACGCGGTGGTGTCGATGCCGGCCACCTCCAGCTTGCGCAGCAGGCTGCCCCGCGAGCCGTTGTTCGCCTGGCCGAGCGCGAGGTCGGCCAGCTCTTCGGGAGGCAGCGACAGCTTCAGCGCCGCCACCGGCCCCTCGGCGGCCCGGGCGAACATCGACCCCGCCCCGGCGGTGCGCTCGAGCGGGCGCGAGGTGCGCACCGTGCCCTCGAGGGTCGCGCTCACCGTGCCGACCCTCACCCCGGCGACCACCGACTGCAGCAGCGGCGGCCGCGCTCCCTTCGGCACCTGCCGGTTGTCGCGCGCGTAGAGGCAGAGGTTGGCGTTGCCGAGCGCGGCGTACGACTCGGCGAACGGCGGGTAGGCCTGCAGCCCGAGCAGCCCGCTCGAGCGCACCCGCCCCACTGCCTTGAGCACCTGGTGGGCGTCGACCTCGGGCTCGGGCAGCACCAGGTAGAGGTAGCCGCGATCGACGAAGGCGGCCGCGCTGCCCCACGGCGCGACGAAGAGCCGGATCCCGTCGTCGGTCTTCGGATCCTCCTCCGCCCCCGCCTGGGCCAGCTTCTGGGCGAGGGCCTGGACGGCGCGATCGGCGTCCACCACTCCGAGCAGGGCGATCTGCCCGGGGAAGCCCGGCAGCATCATCAGCCCGACCCCTTCCTGGGGATCGACCACCGAGCCGTCGCCCATCGACAGCTCGACCGCCAGCGCGGGCAGCCACGCCTGCTCGAGCCAGCGCAGCGCGTTGCCCGGGCCGGCGACCCGCTCGAAGAAGTCGACCGTGGGGCCGAGATCCTCTTTGAGCGACGGGGTCCAGACCAGCGCCTCGGCGTCCTCGGGCACCGCGCGGACCAGCGCCCGGGACACCACCACGATCTCGACCCGCTCGGCGAGGCGCTCGCCCTCGTAGCCCTGGACGAGGTAGCGGCCGGGCTTGAGGAAGGCGTGCCTGGCCTGTTGAGTCCCGGCGCGCGCAGTGCCGTCGCCGAAGTCCCAGCTCAGCGCGCGGCCGTCGCCCTCACCGAAGTCGACCAGCACCCCGGTGTCGATCTGGCCCTCGATCTTCGTCTCTCGCAGCACCCGGTGACAGCCCGAGAGCAGCGCGAGGAGACCGCAGGCAGCGACGCGTACGAACACTCGCGCTTCGTAACATGGCCGCTTCAGAATTCGACGGCGAGGCCGAAGAACGGGCTCCGGCTCGACAGATCGAGCCCGGTGGCCGTCCCCTTCGAAGTCTTGGCGCCGAAGTTGTTGACCTCGGTGATCGTCCACTCGGCGAACAGGTAGGTGTGGTTCACGCCGGCGCTGGTGTCGAAGTCGCGCGCCAGCCGCGGGTCGAGGAAGTCGATCTGCAGCGCGAGGCCGATCGTGGCGGCGACGCCGAACCGCACCCCGGTTCCCTCCCGCCCGTCGGCGGTCTCGGTCTTCCCGCCCTTCACCACCCACCACGGCTCGGCGACGAAGCCGGCCTTCAGGTAGGGGACGAGCGGGATGTTGTGTTTGTTCGCCGCCCAGTCCCACCGGTAGACGGCCAGCAGCTTCATCGGGAACACCCGCAGCCCGGTGCTCTCGGTCGCCGGGGTGAGCGTGGTGGCGTCGATCGCCGGGGCGAACTTCTCGGCGTAGCCGAAGGTGAAGCCGACCGCGATCGAGCCGAACGGGCGCCAGAACTGGTAGTCGAGCTCGAGCTCGCCCATCAGCATCGGCGCGTTGCCGTAGGTCGCGTAGTAGGGGTCGGTGGTGAGCGCCTCGTCGCGATCGATCAGCGGCATGTACGGCCCGAGCTTGAACTCGAAGGCGAACGACTGCTCGCTCGCACCGTAGATCTCTGCCGCGAGCGCGTTGGCCCCCAGCAGCCCCACCATCAGTACCAAGAGGCGCATCATCAGTTCCTTTTCCTGCGCAGCAACCACAGCCCGCCGGCCAGCAACAGCGGCAGCCCATGCACCGCCGAACAACCGCCCTGCTCCGCACCGCCGGCGTTGCGGTAGGTCGCCCAGAATCCCCGGGTCAGTCGCGGCGTCGCGGCCACCAGCGCAGACGGTTCGCTGAAGTTGCCCGCCCCGTCTTCCCCCCGCGCCTGCACGTCGTAGGTGGTGCCGT
>JAGSPQ010000871.1 GCA_018262385.1 Myxococcaceae bacterium
GCGGGGCAGCTTGCCGATCAACACCGAGGGGGTGACGGCGGCGCCCAGCGCGCGGATCCGCGCCGCCTCGAGCTCGAGCGCTTCCTCCGCGGTGGTGAGCACCTCCCGGCCGAAGGTGCGGGCGAGGTTGCCGGGCAGCACGAAGACCAGCGCCAGCTCTTCGTTGCGCTGCCGGGCCAGCTCGGCCGCCACGGTGGTCGCGGTGAGCGCTTCGGGGGAGAAGTTGGTCGCGCAGAGGATTCCCACGCCTCACAGCAGGAGCAACCTACGGGCCGCGCAGAACCTGCGGGGCCGGCGCCGGCTGCAGGGTCGGCTGTACGCGGCTCAAGTCGTAGCCCGCGGCCCGCAGCCGCTCGCGGATCTCCGCGTAGACCGCCGGGTCGAGCTGCGGGGTCCGGCTGAGGATCCACAGGTAGTCGCGGCTGGGGTGGCCGACCACGGCGTACTGGTAGTCCGGGTCGAGCTCGATCACCCAGTAGTCGCCCCAGAACGGCCCGAAGAAGCTCACCTCGAGGCGGGCGTTGCTCAGCACGTCGACCACCCGCGCGGTGCCGTGGGCGATCTTCTCGCGCCCGTCGAGCGAGTCGAGCCGGCACTTGTTGAGGACGTCGATCTGCCCGTCGGGCCGCAGCGAGTAGGTGGCGGTAGTGCCGGTGCAGCCCTTCTGGAAGCGCTGGGGAATGCTGGCGATCTCGTACCAGGTGCCGAGGTAGCGCTTGAGGTCGACCCGCTCCACGGTCCGCAGCGGAGGGAGGTTCAGCCGGTCGGTCGAGGTGGTGGCGCAGCCGGCGGTGGTCAGCAGCGCGGCGATCATCCAGGGGGTTTTCATGTGCATGGTTTGTATAACGTCAGCGGGCCCCGCCCCGCCAGGCGAAATCCAGCGCAGGCTTTTCGCCGGTTGCGCCCGGAAGTCAGTCGCCCCCGTCCGCGCCGGCCTCGGCCAGGCTCAAGGTGAGGTGCTTGCGCGGCAGGGCGAGCGACAGCCCGGCGGTGGCAAGCGCGAAGGCGAACGAGGCCCACAGGCAGGCGGCGAGGCCCAGCTGCTGGAACAACAGCCCCGAGAGCAGCGTGCCCATCAGCCGGCCTGCCGCGTTGGCCATGTAATAGAAGCCCACGTTCATCGCGACCTTGTCCCCTTCCGAGTAGGCGAGGATCAGGTACGAGTGCACCGCGGAGTTGAGGGCGAAGATCGCTCCGAAGACGCCGAGTCCTCCGACCAGCACCACCCGCGGGGACGCTCCCTGCTGGAGGGTGAGCGCGACCGCCGCCATCACCGCCGCCAGCAGCAGGGCCAGCACCAGCGCGCTGCGTCCCTCGGGGGCCCCGCCTCGGGTCCACGCCCGGATCACCAGCGGGGCAAGCGACTGGATCGCGCCGTAGCCGATGACCCAGAGGGCGAGAAAGGCGCCGACTCCGGCGAAGCTCCACTTCAGGGTGTCGGAGAGAAAGACGGGGACCCCGACGACGAACCAGACGTCGCGCGCCCCGCCGAGAAAGCACCTCGCCGCCGAGAGGACGTTCACCGCCCGGTTCTTCGACAGCAGCCCCTTGCACGTCGCCTTCGCCTGGGTGCGCCCGAGGTCCGACGGCACCGAGAGCTGGATCCCGGCGCCCACCAGAGCGACCACCGCCGCCATCGCGAACAGCGCGCCCTGGAACGAGAGCAGCGCGAGCAGCAGCCCGCCGAGGAAGAACCCGGCGCCCTTGAGCGCGTTCTTGCTGCCGGTGAGGACGGCGACCCACTTGAAGAGCGCGGCGGAAGCGCCGGCCGGCACCAGCACCTTCACCGACGACTTGGCGCTCATCTTGGTGAGATCCTTGGCGATCCCCGACAGCGCCTGCGCCCCCATCACGTACGCCACCGAAGTCGCCGCCGCCCAGCCCGGCTGCACCAACGCCAGCGCGACCAGCGCGACCGCCTGCAGCCACAGCCCGAAGGTCAGCGTCCGCTTGAGCCCGAAGCGCGCGGCGGCGAACCCGCCGAGCAGGTTGGTGACGACTCCGAACAGCTCGTAGAAGAGGAAGAGGAACGCCAGCTGCACCGGCGAGTAGCCGAGCGCGTGGAAATGCAGCAGCACCACCATCCGCAGCGCGCCGTCGGTCAGCGTGAACGCCCAGTAGGCAGCCGTTACCAGGGCGTAATTGCGCATGCGGGGCGAGCCTAGCCCTGCCCGGCATGGTTGCTGCTGCGTAACCAGTAGCCCCTCGGAGGCCCAAAATGGCGCTGCGCAAACTGATCGATGAAGCCGGAGCCCGGCTGGAAGACGCCTCGAAGCGAATCGTGGAGTGCCGGGCCCGCCCACCGTCCGCAGAGAACCAGCAGCAGTGGCTGACGGCGCTGACCGACTACCTCTTCGCCCTCGCCGAGCTGCACCAGTTCACCAACGAGTCGGTGCACGAGAAGCTGCACCAGCTCGCCGGGGTCACCGGCCTGAAGGCCTTCTGAAGAAGCCTTCGCGGCGCGCGAAAACGGCGTGCACCCGGACTCAGGCTGCTTATCAAAGGGCCAGAGAGAAGGAGGCCAGTCATGGCGAACATCATGCGTAGGAGACCGGACCCCGGTGCGCTCGCCCGTCGCGAGCGGGGTTGGGATCCGTTTGAAGGACTGCAGGATCTGTTGCGGCTCGAGCCGTTTCGCGAGCTCGGGTTCCCGTTCGGAGCTCAGCCGGAAGCGGCGTTCGTCCCGTTGTTCGATGTGAAGGAGACGAACGAGGCGTACGTCTTCCGGGCCGACCTGCCGGGAGTCAAGGAGAGCGACATCGACGTCAACCTCAGCGGCAACCGCCTGACCGTCTCGGGCAAGCGCGAGGAGGAGAAGCGGGAGCAGACCGACCGCTACTTCACCTACGAGCGGGAGTACGGAGACTTCTCGCGCTCGTTCACGCTGCCGGGCGGAGTCGACGGCGACCACGTCCAGGCGGAGCTGAAGGACGGGGTG
>JAGSPQ010000122.1 GCA_018262385.1 Myxococcaceae bacterium
AACCTCGAACTCACCCATCCCGATCGCCCAGACCATCGAGTACCGCGCATTGAGCTCGAATCGGGGTTGGAAATGCACCGAGCCGTCGGGCGCGCGCCAACGGAAGGCATCGAGTCCGAACGGCCCGAAGTAGCCGGCCCGCCGCAGGGCCTGCGCAGTGGCCGTGGCCTCGCGCTGAAGCTGCTCGCGCTCCGTGGGCTCGAGCGCGGTCGGCGCGGCGCGCTCGGTCGACAGCCACTGGCCTGACGCGTCGATCTGCTGCCGGGTGGGCTGCCCCAGGCTCAACTGCCCATCGGCCCCCAGCCAGCCATGCAGCCCACAGTCGAGCTCCCGGGCCACCAGCGGCTCGACCTGCAGGCCGTCTCCCGAGCGGAGGGCGGCGTCGATCCACACCCGGTCCGTCCGATTGAGCTCGCCGGAGGAAATCTTTCTTCGCCCCCGCCCGGCGTAGCCCAGGGGCCGCTTCATCAGCCAGTTTCGCTCGCTCGACACGCGGGCGAGCAGGCGCGAGTCACAGAGCGCTTCGAGGAGCTCGCGCTCGTTCTGAACGAACCGGGCGCCCGGGAGCGCTTGTCCAAGCCCGTGCGCAAATCGCCGGTGATTCACCTCGCGCAACACCGCAGGCGAGGGCGCGGGCGGCACCCGCAGCCCGGCCCGGCTCAGCTGCTCGAGCGCCCAGCGGGTCGGGCACCAGGTCCGCCCCCAGCGCGCGTGAAAGGTCTGCCTGGCGCTCGGCCACACGACTTCGTCTTGCGGCTGCATCAGCGGACCCAGCAACGGCAACAGGCCCTCCACCCGGGCCCGCGTCACCTGGGTGGGGGTGTGGGGCCCTCCGCGCCGCAGCTCGTCTTCCGCGTCGAGGTTGAACACCCACCCCACCGGCTCGCGGCTCACCGGCGACCCGCTGGCCCGGCGTCCCACCCCGCGAGGGCCTCGAGAAACTCTGCGGAGTACCCTGCGCGCAGACGCGCTTCGACGTTGAGCGGCGTCCCCCGCGCCATCGCGGGGCTGATCGGATCCGGCAGGTACGTGCGCCACTTGTCGAACGCCACGTCGCCCGTGAACACCTCGAACCAGTGCAGCGCAAAGGCGGTGTGGGGCACTTCCTCTTCCACGATCTGCGCCTGAATGTCGGCCGCCCGCTGGTCGCCGGCCGCCGCAAAGGCCGCGGTGTAGCGCGCGCCATGATCGAGGTTGGCCCCCTCGAACGCGATGCCCAGCCGGGCGACGAAATGGGCCGGAGTCGGGTGGTCCGCCGGCACCCGCTTCCAGAACCAGTCGTTGACGGGGAAGGAGCCGAACGGATGCCCGAGGGTCTGCAGGTGCTCCTCGTACAGCTGAAGGTGGCGAATCTCGTCGCGACACAGCGACAGCAACCCGCGTCGAAACGCCGCCGGCGTCGACGGGAACGCGAGGATCGCCCACGCCATCAGCTCGGCCGCCTGCAGCTCGTGATGCAGGAAGGTATGCAGAATCTCCGCGCGCCGGGCCGGCAGCTGCACCTTGGGCGTCTTCTTCTTCTTCTCGCGCGCGATCAGCTCGGCCGGCCGGCCAGGCTTCGCCAACAGGTACGGGTGCGACGGGTGGCTCCAGTCGGCCGGGGGCGGGGGCGGCGCCAGCTTGTCTGCCAACCGGGTCGAGCGGATGAACTCCCACGCCCAGCGCTCGACCGACCCCTCGGGAGGTTTTGGCTGTTCCGACATGCGTCGTCTCTAATACGGCCGCCCAGCAGTTCGTGCGGGGTTCGGCTCAGGGCAGGCGGGTGGGGACCTTGTTCCCGTCGGCCACCCCGTCGCCGTCGTCGTCCACCTGGAACACCACCACCCCCGGCAGCGCGGTGATCACCCGGCCCGGGTTGGCGGTGCCGGCCACGAAAGGAGGCAGCGCCTGGTTCGAGGTGTGCCCGCCGTCGTCGTTCACCAGGATCGCCACCACCGCGATCGTCGCGTTGGCGGGGACCTTGCCGGCCAGCGCCGGATACAGCGCGCTCCACTGAATCAGCGCCTCGTAGCCTTCGCCCGGCTTCACCGGCACCGGGGTGGTGGTGCGGACGCCCTCGCCGAAGTTGGCGGCGACCGGCAGCCACCCGAGGTTGGCGGGCAGGCCGTAGGGCGCGCGCAGCCCCCGCAGCCCGGCGCCGTTCAGCAGGTCCTCGATGCGCACGTCGGTGCCGCCGAAGCTGACCAGCGCGAGGTCGGCGCCGAAGCCGGTGACCGGTGGCGCGCTCACCGACAGCGCGCTCAACACGGCGTCGACGGTCCCGGTGGTGTCGCTCAGCGCTCCGTTGAGCGAGGCGGGGCCGGTGCTGGCGCCGAAGTCGACGTCGATCAGCAGCACCAGCGCGTTCTTCTGCCACTCCCAGAGCCCCTCGATTCCCACTGCGAGGCCGTGCGCGTCGGCGTCGACGACGAGCTTGTCGAGCTGGTTGATCCCCACCCCGTAGCCGGACACCGCCAGCTGGGTCGCCGGTGAGTGGCGCAGGTCGGCCAGGTGTCCGTCGGGGACGAGCAGCCGCGGGGGCGCGACGAAGGGCTGGGCGGTGAGCCGCGCCCGCATCGCCGCGTGCAGCCAGCGCTGGTCGACCAGCTGCCCATCGAACGCCTGGGTTCCGGGACCCTGGCCGAACACCGAGACCCGCGCGTTGGTGTGCTCGAGCCAGCGCCACTTCACGTCGGGCAGCACGCCCGCATCCTTCGCCGCTGTCACCTCGAGGCCGCCGCACTCGTGATCCGCGGTGACGATCAGCGTGACGTTCGCCCGGCCCTGCGCCCACTGGGTCACCGCGCGGATCGTGTCGTCGAAGGCGAGGGTCTCGTCGACGGCGCGGGGCAGATCATTGAGGTGGCTCGCCATGTCGATCCGCGCGCCCTCGATCATCAGGAAGAAGGGGCGGTCGGCAGCGGCCAGGTGGGTCAGCGCGGAGATCGACATCTGGCTCAGCGTCGGCTGGGGGGTGGCGGCGGCGCGGTCGCGCACGTAGTCGAGGTGCTCGGGCGCGAACAGCCCGGCGACCTTCGACTTCGCTCCGGGGACGATCGCGTCCAGCTCGGTGCGGGTGCGGGCCACCTGGAAGCCGGCGTCGGCGAGATCTCCCAGCAGGCCCAGGTCGGTGCGATCCGAGCCGGGCCCCGCGGGAAGGAAGAAGCGGGTGCCGCCTCCGAGCATCACGTCCGGCCGGACGTCCCGCGCCTGGTCCTCGGCGATCTGCAGGTACTGGTTGCGATCGCTCTGGTGGGCGGTGAACGCCGCCGGGGTGGCGTGCGACACCGAGGCGGTGGTGACGACCCCGGCGCGCAGGCCGAGCTCGTGGGCCTGCTCGACCAGCGTCTTCGCCGGAGCGCCGAGGCGATCGAGCCCGACCTTGGCGTTGTAGGTGCGCTCGCCGGTGGAGAGGGTGGTGGCCGAGGCGGCCGAGTCGGTGATTCCCGACAGGCTGCCGGTGAGCACCTGGCCCCGGTGCGGCAGCGACTGCATGAACAGCTTCCCCGGCTGTCCGTGGCGGAACAGGCTGGCCGCTTCCAGCTGCCCCGGGCCCATCCCGTCGCCGATCATCAGGATGATGATCGCCGGATCCGAGCCCGCGTCGATCACGCCGCTGTCGCCCGGCCCGGCGTCGAACCTGCCCGCGTCGCTCTTGCCGGCGTCGGGAGCTCCCCCGTCGACGGGTGGGCCTGCGTCCGGGTCGACCGGCCGCGGGTCGCAGCCCACGCAGAGGAAGGTGGCGAGCGCGCCGAGGAGGATCCGGCCGATCACTTGGACACGAGCTTCGCGGCGACCACGCCTTCGCTCGTCTTCACCCGCGATCCGCCGGGCGGATCAGTCAGGTGGGCCAGGCCCATGTCGGCGCTGAGGCGCTCGACCGCGGGTGGAGTGCCGGTGAGGGTGACCAGGGTCAGGTGCCGCGGCCAGGAAGGCATGATCAGCAGCCGCTGGAAGACCACCGTCGAGGTCCGCGGGTCGGTGAAGCGGGTGTCCTGCCAGGAGGCGACCTGATCCAGGTAGACGACGGTGCCCGAGCGGACCACCTCGAAGCTGGCGTTCTGCTTCTTCGCGTCGGCGTTGGTCTGCTCGAGGAATCGGTCGGGGGCGTCGCCCGGGTTGCGCTCGTGCCGGCTGATCAGCACGTTCGGCTGCAGCCGCAGCGGGCTGTCTTTCGACGCGTCCGAGACCTCGCTTTCGAGCGGCGGAGCGTTGAAGCGGTAGAGCGAGCTGTCTTCCCAGTCGGGCGGGACCAGCATCCGCACCCCGTGGACGACCCGCAGCGAGTCTTCCGTGCTCATTTGGGCTCCAGCTGGCCGCGCTTGAAGTCGACCCCGGCGTGCTTGTCGAACGTCCGGCGGACATCGGCGATCTGCGCGAGCGCCGAGGCGCGGCGCCACTCGACGTACCTGGTGATCGCCGGCGCGTAGAGCCCGTTCTGCTGGATCAGCGCCCCTGCCTCGTTGGCTTTGTGCATCTGGTCGTTGCTGAACGGCCGCTGGGTGTGGCTCGGCCCATGGGCCGTGTCGGACTCATGGTAGGCGGCCTCCTTGTTCCGTTCCCAGAGCGCGCCGGCTTTGGCGCCGATCTTCTCCGGGGTGAACTCGGTCCTGGTCAGGTGCTCCATGTAGTCGAGCACGTACGCCTTGAACTGATCGTTGGCGAGGAGGTTGCGCCAGATCACCGGCACGTTCTCGGTCGGCCCCGAGCGCAGCAGGATGTCGAGGTCCTGCCACTTCGGCTGGCCTTCCCACCCGATGCCCCAGGTGCCGTCGAGATCCACCGGCAGCGCCGACCACTTCACCTCGCCGCTCTTGGCCTTCTCGCCGACCCACGCGAAGTTGGACGGGTTGATCAGGTTGTCCCACGAGCCGGTGAGCACCAGGCCGGTGTACGCGCGCAGCATCTCGTACACGTCCATCGAGCCTTCGACCGACTGGCGGTAGGCGTCGGTGTTGAACCGGGCGGGGTCGGTGTCCGAGATCGCCTGGCCGCTGGCGTCGGTCAGCCCGATGCCGTTGACCTTCTTCACGAACTTCGCGAACTCGCCGTAGGGCTCGTTGCCCTTGCCGGTCGCCAGGTCGTAGGTCTGATCGCTGTCGCCCTTCACCTTGTACTGATCGCCGCCGTCGTCGCCGGCGGCGTTCTTGCGGTACTTCAGGTCGGCCTTGTCGAGCTTGCCGCCGCCGACTGCCTCGAAGCCGTCCGTCCACTGCGCCTTGAAGATCCAGACGTCGTCCGGCACTTCCCGCCTGGGGTTGATGGTGGTGACGGCGGTCTTCCACATCGTCTTGTCCAGCGGCTCTTCGAGGTTGCGCAGGCCCTGGTACCAGCCGTTGGCGAACCACTTCACCGGAGCGATGCGCTGGGTCGGCACCCCCAGCGTGTCGCGAAAGAAGTCCGCCGAGAGCGCGCGGCGAACGGTCGACGGATCGCGGTTGAGGTTCTTGGCCTTGAACGTCTCGGGCCCTCCGGCTTCCTTGATTCCGTCGGCGTCGAGCCGGGTCCTCATGCTCGCCGCGGGATCGTTGAGGCTGGTGTTGCCGGTGCGCTGCAGGTCGACCGTCTGGCCTCGCTCGTAATAGAGGACGCCGTGCTCGCGGGACGGAGCGACGTAGTGGGTCGGCCCCGGGTCCGCCCAGTAGATCGACAGCTCGGTGGTCTGGGTGCCGGTGACCTTGATCGGCTTGCCCTGCGCGTCGTTGCCGCGGAAGTAGCCGAGATCGGTGTCGCGGATGTCCACGTAGAGCAGCGCCTTCGGATCGGGGGCGTTGAACCAGACGTCGCGGCCCGCGCGCGCTTCGTCGAGCTGCTGGAACAGCTCGCCCGCCCTGGTGAGGGTGCCGTCGGCGTTCTTGAGGGTGACGGCGTCCCCGGTCTCCCCGTTGGCCTTCTGCAGGCTGGCGAACAGCGACTTGCTGATCTCGCTGCCCCGCAGGAAGGCGTCCTTCGACTTCGGGTCGTTGGCGTCCTGGGCGATCTTGCCGGCGTCGGCCCCGCCGACCTTGTTGACCGACACCGACTCGAGCCGGCTCAGCAGCCACTTCGGATCGATGCTCCTGGGCATCCCTTTGATGTTCATGGTTCCCTCCCGCCGGCGGGTCCTGAAGACGTCTGCTGCTCTTAGCCCAGGCGTGGAGGGTGCTCCAAACCATCGCCGGGGTAACGTCGCGCCCATGCCCAGGTGGCTCATCACCCCGCTGCAGACGCTGATCACCCTCTTCCTCTTTCTCGAGGTCTCCGCGGTGGTGGGCCTGGCCCTCTTCCCGCCGGTGAGCCTGTGGCTCTGGGTCGAGCCGCAGCTTCCTCCGGGGCCGCTGAAGGTGCTGCTGCTGTGCATGCTGGGGGCGCTCGGCTACTTCCTCTACGGCCTGTGCCTGTTGGCGGTGGTGCCGGTGGCGCGGTGGCTGACGTTGTCGCTCGGCACCCCGCTGGGGAAATACCCGTACATCTCGCTGCGCGGCTACCAGTGGGCCGGCTACAACGCGTTGATCCTGATCGTCCGGTTCAGCTTCATCAACTGGATCCGGGCCACCCCGTTCAACGTCCTCTTCTACCGCCTGATGGGGATGTCGGTGGGCGCGCGGACGCAGATCAACACCGCGGTGGTCGCCGACTGCAACCTGATCACCATCGGAGAGGACAGCGTGATCGGCGGCGACGTGACGCTCATCGCCCACTCGGTGGAAGGCCCCAACCTGGTGACCGCCCCGGTGAAGATCGGCAGCCGGGTGACGGTGGGCCTGATGTCGGTGGTGATGCCCGGCTGCGAGATCGGCGACGGCGCGGTGCTGGCCGCCAACGCGGTGCTGAAGAAGGGCACCCGGATTCCCGCGGGCGAGGTGTGGGGCGGGGTGCCGGCCCGGCGCATCGGCGTGCGGGGCGAGCAGGCGGCGCAGAACGGTTCCCCGGTCGAGGGCCGCCCGGCTACCGGCTGAAGGCCCCTACTGACAGACCGCGACCGCAGGGTAAGCGGTCTTCAGCGCGGCGAGCGCCGAGGTGCGGGCGCTGTCGACGTTCCTGGCGCGAGCTGGGCGGGTTGCGCTGAAGCCCTTCGAGGCAGCACGAGGCGCATGGGTGACCGGTCAGCGAGTGAAGGGAAGGGCCGCGGACCAAAGCAAAATTCGACCGCCGACATTCGAGGACGGCTGGGCTACGCGGTGCCGATGCGCTCACCGATTCTCGCTGCCGTGCTCCTCGCCGTCGGATGTGCCACCAGCCAGCCGGCCGTCGAGCCGACGCCCGCCGCGGCTGCCGAGGTGGCGCCCGCGCCCGCTCAAGCCGAGCCCGTGACGCCGCCGGTCGAAGACCCCTACCTCTGGCTGGAGGAAGTCTCGGGCGCCAGGCCGCTCGGGTGGGTCGAGACCCAGAACAAGAAGGCGCTCGCCGAGCTCGACTCTCCCGCGCGCGAGGCGCTGCGGCAGCGGCTGCTGGCGATCTTCGACTCGAAGGAAAAGATCCCCTACGCAGAGGCGAAGGGGAAGTGGCTCTACAACTTCTGGCGGGACGAGCAGCACGCCCGCGGGCTGTGGCGGCGGGTCAGCGTCGACGGCTACCAGAAGAAGGATCCGGCGTGGGAGACGGTGATCGATCTCGACGCGCTCGCGGCGGCGGAGAAAGAGAACTGGGTTTTCAAGGGCTCCGAGTGCCTCAATCCGAAGCAGGAGCGCTGTCTGATCAGCCTCTCGCGCGGCGGCGGCGATGCGACGGTCACCCGCGAGTTCGACGTGGTGAAGAAGCAGTTCGTGGCCGACGGGTTCGTGCTCCCCGAGGCCAAGCCGTCGGTGACCTGGAAGGACGAGAACACCCTCTTCGTCGCCACCGACTTCGGCCCCGGCAGCCTCACCACCTCGGGCTACCCGCGGGTGGTGAAGGAATGGAAGCGCGGCACCGCGCTCGAGAAGGCCACCTTCCTCAGCGAGGGGAAGGAGTCCGACGTCGACGTCTTCGCGTACCGCGACTGGCACCAGGGCAAGGCGATCGA
>JAGSPQ010000872.1 GCA_018262385.1 Myxococcaceae bacterium
CTTAGTCTCACTTCTCTTCGAGCGCCTTCAATTTCTTCTCGATCCCGCTGCGCTGGCCCTTGCTCTCGGCCAGGTCGGGATCTTCTTTGAGCGCGTTGAGCGCGCGCTGGTAGGCCTCGGCGGCGTCCTTCTTCTTCTGCGCCTTCGCCCACGCATCGCCCAGGTGCTCGTTGATCGTCGGCTCGTTGGGCGAGACGGTGTTGGCGCGCTGGAGCGTCTCGACCGCTTTCTCCAGCTCGCCCCGGCGGAAGTAGACCCAGCCGAGCGAGTCGAGGTAGCTGGCGTTGTCCGGCTTGAGCTCGAGCGCCCGGGTCAACAGCCGCTCGGCTTCGTCGAAATCCCGGCCGTTGTCGGCCAGCAGGTAGCCGATGAAGTTCATCGCGTTGGCGTTGTCGGGGTTCACGTCGAGCACCGAGCGCATCTTCTCGAGCGACTTCTGGGTCTCGCCCTTGCGCTCATAGACCGTGCCGAGCGCGTAGAGCAGCAGCTCGTCTTTCGGGCGCCGCTTCAGCGCCTGGGTCAGCACGTTCACCGCCTCGCCCAGCCGCCCGCCCCGCTCGTAGAGCCCGGAGAGCGCCTCGAACACCTCGGGCGCCGGCCGCTCGTTGACCGCCTTGCCGAGCACCGACTCGGCTTCCTTCAGCTGGCCCCCGCGCTCGAGGGCGCGCGCGTAGGCGGGGATCAGCGCCTGGTAGTCGGGCCGCTCGTCGAGGCCCTTCCTCAGCAGGTCGATCGCCTTGACGTGCTGGCCCAGCGAGGAGAGCGAGATCGCGCGGTGGAGCCGCGCCTCGTGGAACAGCTCGCCCGAGTCGCGGCCGACCGCGGCGTAGGCGTCGGCGGCCTTGCCCCAGCTGCGCATCCGCTCGTGCACCAGCCCGGCGTAGAAGTGAAGCCGCGGCTCGCCGAAGGTGGTGCGGGTGCTGTCGAGCACCTCGGCGGCCGCGCTCAGCCGGTGCATCGCCAGGTACGAGAAGGCGACCTTCACCGCGACCTCGGGATCGCGCGAGAGCGCCAGCAGCTGATCGAAGTAGGCGCGGGCCAGCACGATCGAGTCGAGCCGCAGCGCGAGGCGGCCGGCCGACAGCAGCACCTCGCGGTTCTCCGGATCCCGCTCGAGCGCCGCGGCGTAGGCCTGCTCGGCCCGGGCCAGCCGGTTCGACGCCTCGAGCAGGGTGGCGAGCGCGACCCACGACTCGACGTCGCCCGGATCGCGATCGACTGCCTTGGTCAGCAGCCGTTCGGCCCGCACCAGGTCGCCCCGCTCGGCCAGCGCCAGCCCCAGCCGCCGATAGCCGACCGGCTCGCCGGGAAGCGCGGCCGCCAGCTCCTCGACCACCTTCACCGCCTCGTCCGGCTTGTTCTGATCGAGCCACAGCTGGGTGAGCACCAGGTACGCGTCGGTGTCGCGCGGCTTGAGCTTGATCGCCCGCTGCAGGTGGGCGCGGGCCCGGGTCACCTTCTGCGCTTCGTAGAGCACCCGCCCCATCAGCAGCTGGGCCGGCTGGTAGTTGGCGTTTCGCTCGAGCGCCTTCTTCAGCGTTAGCTCGGCCCGCTCGAGCTCGGTGAGCCGCGCGTACTGCTCGGCCAGCTGGGTGAGAAGGAACGGGTTGGCGTCGTCGGACGCGAGCGCCAGCCGCAGCTCGTCGAGCGCGAGCCGGTGATCGCCCTCGTGGTGGGCGAGCCGGGCCCGCATGAAGTGCGCATAGCTTGCGGCGCTGGCGAACTGTTCGTCCGGCTCCTGGGTGGAGCTCATCGCTTCGCGCATCGCCGCGACGTCGACCGCGGGCCGGCGCGGAGCAGCGCTTGCGTCACCGGCCCACCCGCAAGCGGCCGCCAACACGCAGCTGAAGAGGTAACGAGAGAACATGGCTCGCCTTTGCTCAGGCAAGTAGCAACTCGAGTGCCGCGGCGGCCGTTTGATCCCCTCGGAGCGCGACCAGCCGCACCGAGTAGCCGACCCCCTGCGCCTCGAGCAACCCACACAGCCGGGCGGTCAGCCCGCGGGCGGGCTCGAGCGGCGTCTCCGGCAGCACCACCACCAGCACTCCGTGTCCGAGGTGGCCCAGCACGTCGGGCGCGCGCAGCTCATTGCGGACGATCGCGGCGCAGGTGGCGGCGCGGTCCTTCGGAGGAATGGCCGGCCTGAGCACCGCGATGGTGAGCGGGCGATCGTACCGCTTCGATCGCGACAGCTCCTCTTCGAGCCGGGTGACGACGCCGAGCTGATCGAACAGCCCGGTGGTCGGATCGTTGCCGGGCCGGACCTCGGCGGTCAGCGCGGGCTGGCTGCGGCTGAGCGCGGTCTTCACCCGGTGGAGCAGGTCGGCGGGCTCGAAGGTGCGCGGCAGCACGTCGAGCGCCCCCAGATCGAGCGCCCGGACCTTCTCGCCCAGATCCTGGTGCCCCGAGATCAGCATCAGCGGAATCCTGGCCGTGTTCGGCCGCTCGGCGAGTGCCTTGATCGTCTGCAGCCCGTCGAGCCGGGGCAGGAACAGATCGATCAGCACCAGGTCCGGCAGCAGCTCGCGCGCCTTCAGCAGCGCCTCTTCGCCGTCCCGCGCCAGCTCGATCCGGTAGTGCCCCCGCAGCGACAGCTGGCACAGCTGCGCCAGCTGCACGTCGTGCTCGGCGATCAGCACCAGGGGCGCCGCGGTGCCGGTGCGGCGGCCAGCGGGCGCCTCGGGCTCGAGCGGGAGGGTGAAGACGAAGGCGGCGCCTCCGGTGGGCAGGTTCTCGGCCCAGATCTCCCCGCCGTGAAGGGCGATGAAGTCGTGGCAGATCGTCAGCCCCAGGCCGCGGCCGTAGCGATCGAACAGGCAGGGCAGCTGCGCCTCGGGCACCCCCGGGCCGTTGTCCTCCACCTCGACCTTCACCCGCGAGCCGTCGACCTGGCGCATCGGAGTGCAGCGGACGACGACCCGGGTCGCGCCGGT
>JAGSPQ010000873.1 GCA_018262385.1 Myxococcaceae bacterium
TGGCTCGGCGACCGACGGCGGCTCGGGTGGCGGCGCAGGCGGCGGCTCGGCGACCGATGGCGGCTCGGGAGGTGGCGCAGGCGGCGGCTCGGCGACCGACGGCGGCTCCGCGACCGACGGCGGAGTGAGCGACGGTGGCTCGGCCGCCTTCTGCAACACCTCGCTCGACTGCCCGATGCCCGAGGTCTGCAACGCCAACCTGTGCGAGGCGATCGCCTGCGACGTGGCGCGCCCCTGCCCCGGCCAGTTCACCTGCGTGAGCGGTTGGTGCCAGTAGCGCTTCGGTAGCCCCTCACCGAAGCAGCAACCAGGCCGCAATCTCTTCTCGAGGTTGCGGCCTTCTCATTGGGCCGTGATCAAGATCGCGCTGCTCTGGATCCGAAGCAATCGTGGTCGGACAGCTCCACTGCGGCCCGACCACCGACTGCGCGGTCCGGGGCTCTTCCTGGCGCGGGTCCGACTCGCTGACGCAGCAAAGGAAGGCGGGGGCGGTCGCCAGTGGCCAGGTCTTCGGGGCCCGGTAGTCCGGGCTCAGACAGCTTGACCGCGGTCGAATCGCCGACTGGGTGTCGCGGGACGCTTCCTTGCGCTGGATCCGTCGATCCTGCTCGCGCCGATCGCTTCGAGGACAGTCGCTATCCGGTGAGTCAGGCGAGTTCAGTTGGGTGTGAAGCGTTGACCACACGGGGATGTGGTCAGCGCTGCACAGCCAGAGAGACCGGGTCACCGGAGCCTGGATCGATGACGTTCCCACCGCGTCGGACCTGCCTTCTTTGGCCAATGCCCATGCAGCGCCCCGAGAACCCTCGACCCCCGGCACCCGCCGCACGTTTCGTCCCCGCACGCTTCGGAGCGGCGATCCGGTCGCTCACCCTGTCGCGCTTCGCCCCCGACTGCGCCTCAGCACCGCCCTGCGGCAGCAGCCGCCCGAGCTCATCCAGACGCAGGAGTGGCCACCCCCCGCCGCCTGGCAGGACGCACTGAATCAGGGCGACCACGGCGTCAGCTCGGGCCGCTTCGCGCCGACCCGATCGCCCGCCGAGTGCCCGCGGATCCGCCGCCACAGCCAGGGGAAGACATAGTGGCGGGCCCAGTGCACATCGACGGCGATCCGCTCGATCACGCCTTCCTTGGCGGGAGGCAGCGACTGCATCCAGCGATCGTCCGCTCCCGGCAGCCCGAGCAAATGCGCAATCGCGTCGGCGATCCGCGCGTGGCCGTCGGAGTTCGCGTGCAGCCGGTCGACGCTCCACAGGCGCGGATCCGCGGCCAGCTCGTGCGCGGCCAGATCGAGCAGCACCGCTCCCGACTGGGCGCTGACCCGACGCAGCGCCTCGTTGAGCGCCGCGGTCCGCTTCGACAGCCCACCGCGAATCGGCATCCGGCGCGACGCATCGGGGATGGTGAACGACACCACCACCGCACCGCACTCGACCAGCGCGTGCTGCATCTCGCCCACCGCGCCCGCCACGCCGGCCGCATCGAAATCCCAGCGCAGCAGGTCGTTCATCCCCGCGACGACGGTCGCCAGGTCCGGACGCATCGCGACCGCCGGCTCCAGTTGGTCCCGCCGGATCTCCTGCGCCCCCCGGCCACGCACGCCGAGGTTGGCGTAGAGCAGCGAGCCCTGCGCCGCGGCCAGCTTCTCGGCGAGCCGGTTGGCCCACCCGCGAAAGCCGCCCGCGCCATCGGAATCATCGAGGCCCTCGGTGGTGCTGTCCCCGAGTGCAACGAAACGCTCGAACCGCGAGGTGGCGACCATGCTCGGCGCCGAAGCGTAGGCGCACGGGTGACGCACCGGCGAAGGAAAGCGGTCAGCCCTCGACGCCCGGATGACCTCGATAGAACTGCTTGAGGAACACCGGATTCTGCTCGGCGTACAGCACGTTCCCCACCCGGTCCGCCTCGTCGATGAACGCCTGCTCGAAGTAGCAGACGGTGGGCGACACCGTCCCCGGATCGCCCGTCGTCTCGTAGTTGGCGCACCCGCAGAAGCGCTTGCAGCGGGACTTCAGGTCGCAGCCGCTGCACATCTGCGGCTCCTCCCGCCGCGAAGGCAGCAGCCGATCGCGCTTCTCGGCGAGGATGCCGCGCTCGAGATCCCCGATGCACACCGCGTCGTCGGCGTCCTCGTTGACCAGCCGATCGCACGGGTAGAGCCGGCCCGAGGGCGCCACCGCCAGCTCGCTGACCCCGAAGCGGCAGACCGCCCGCGCGGTCGCGCGGTGATCGAGGTGGGTGACGATCTTGCCCACCAGCGGGTCCACCCGCACCTCCCGCCCCGCGCGCAGCTGGGCGAGGTAGCGGTCGCCCAGGCCGGTCAGCCCCTGCTCGAAGCGCCCGCGGGCCTGAAGGCTCCAGTCGGCGGTGTAGTTCGGAGCGAAGGTCACGTGGGTGGCCCCCAGCCCGACCAGGTCGTCGAAGCTCTCCCCGAGCAGGTGAACGTTGTTCGGATCCACCACCGCGCCCACCACCGTCGGGATCCCGGCGGCGAGGATCCGCTGCAGGTTGGCCGCCACCACGTCGTAGGACGAGCGCCCGTTGACGAAGCGCCGGTTGGCATCCTGCGAGGCGCGGCCCCCGTCCATGCTCAGCTTCACCCGGAAGCCGTGCTTCTTCAGCAGCGCCAGCCGCCGGTCGTCCAGCTCGGTGCCGTTGGTGGTGATCGCGGTGTGCAGCTGCAGCTTCTTCTCGATGCAGCGATCGCGCGCCCAGAGCAGCGCGTCCTCGATCAGCTTCGGCTCCAGCAGCGGCTCTCCGCCGAAGAAGGCGAGCAGCAGGTAGCCCTGGGTGGTGTGGTTCACCGCGAAGTCGATCGCGCGGCGCATCGTCTCTTCCGACATCCGCCGGTCGGTCTTCGCGCCGGTGTAGCAATAGCTGCAGCGCAGGTTGCAGAGGTGGTTGACGAAGAGGGTCAGCTTCACCGCACGA
>JAGSPQ010000874.1 GCA_018262385.1 Myxococcaceae bacterium
TCGGCGCCGAACACCGCGAACCGCGGGTCGACCACCGCGCGGGACGCATCGGTGCCGAGCACCGCGCCGCCGAACAGGTGGGTGGCAACCAGCGACAGCTGCTCGGGCTGGAGCCGGGTGAGGCCGTCGAGCTGCTCGGCGGAGGTGATGAGCTGCGGGGCGCCGGCGACGCCCGGCAGCACCTCGCGCGCGCCGGCGGCGAAGAACAGCGCCACCAGCTGCTTCACTCCGATCAGCATCCGGGCGTAGTCGGCGTCCGAGAGGGTGAGCGAGATCTTCGGGCCCCCGAACGCCGAGCGGGCGATCTTCCCGTAGCCCTCGGGGCGCACCAGGCACCCCCACGAGCCGAGGTGCTCGAGGCGGTCGGCCACCCGCTTGAACGCCGGCCCCGCGCCGGGCAGCCGCGCGGTGGTGATCGCCGGCGGCAGCCCGAGCGCCTCGAACTTCAGCCCGTGGGCTTTCAGGCCGGTGACCTCGTAGCCCTGGGTCGCTCCGGAGAGCTGACCGACCGGCGCGTCGAACAGCCCGGCGACCGAGAACCCGGGGTGGGCGGTGAAGCGCGCGCCTGCCTGACCGCGCAGCCCGCTCTGCAGCAGCAGCCACGGGGTGTGAACGGCGCCGGCCGCGAGCACCACGCCCTTGCGCGCGACCACCTGCTGCCGCCGCCCGTCACGCTCGACCGCCAGGCCGGTCGCCCGCCGTCCGTTCCACTCCACCCGCAGCGCGCGGGTGTCGGCGAGCAACCGGGCGCCGAACCCCAGCGCCTGCGGCACGTAGCTGTGCTCCATGCCCTGGCGGCGGCGGTTGGGGCAGCCGAGGACGCAGCGGCCGCTGCCCTCGCAGCCGGACTCAGCGCGGCGAATCACGTTCCCGGCCAGGCCGAGCGCCTGCGCTCCGCGCTCGAGCAGCCGGTTGTTGTTCCCCATCACTCCCGGCTCGACCGGACGGACGGTGATTTCCCGTTCGATCTCGTCGGTCGCCTCGGCGATCGCGCGGTAGGGCAGGGCGGCCTCGAGCGCGGGGTCGGCCTTCGTCCACTCGGCGTAGATCGCCTCGGGCAGCCGCGATCTGGGTGCGCGCGGTGGCGAGCTGGGCGCCGAAGTCGCGGAACCGCGCGAGCATCGCGTCCCGGGTGGTCGGCTCGGTCGGCCGGTGGCGCAGGTCGGGCCCTTCCTCGAGCATCAGCACGTCGAGGCCCTTGCGGGCGAGCGCGCGGGCGACGGTCGCGCCGCCCGCTCCGGTGCCGACCACCACCACGTCTGCCTCGAGCTCGCTCATGTCGGGCCTTCCGTGTCGTACTGGCACAGGCACACCATCGCCTTCCCCACCAACGCCAACTGCCGCACGGTGTAGCGGCGGTGGCCGAGCGCGCGTTCCCACCAGGCGCTGCGGCCCGCCTCGTCGCGGCGGGAGAAGCCGGCCAGCCACGCCACCCAGAGCAGAGCCTTGAGGCCCCACGCCACTCTCCACGGGGCGCGGCTCGCCAGGTCGCCGAGGAAGCGCTCGACTCGCCGCGGGTCGACTGGCGCCGCCACCAACGCCTGCGAGACGTCGGCGAACAACCGTGTCTCGAAGGCGGAGTACTTCATGCCGCCTCCTCGTTGCTGGCCGGCCGCGCCCGAGAGCGGTCGGCGCGCCGGGCGTTCAGGCTGCCGCCGCGGTGCCGCGGCTCACCGCAGACCCGGTCCGAGGCGCCCATCGTGCGCGAGACGTCGACGAACCCGGGCCTCTCGAAGGTCGAGCAGCTCATGCGACCGCCGCCGCCCGGGGACTCACGGTCTGGCTGCCCTCCCGGTGCGCGCCCATCGCCCGGTGGGCGCGGGTGGCGAAGAACCACATCGCCAGGGTGGTGAGCCCGTCGAGCGCGAACACTGCGTAGAAGAACGGGACCTGGTGGGCAGCGCCGATGAACAGCGCGTAGATCGCCGAGAAGCCCTTGAGGAACATCAGCGCCGGCAGCACCGGGTAGAAGCGCTTCAGGTCGAACAGCAGCAGCGCGCACATGAACGCGAGGGTGAAGACGTTGCCGGTGCCGAGCATGTGCCACAGGTGGCCCGACTCGACCGCCGGGTAGGGGCCGCCGCCGAGCAGCCGGTTCACCTGGTCGAGCGTGTCGTAGGTCATCTGCGGCGCGACGATGTACGAGATGGCGGGGAGCAGAAAGTTGAGCACCAGCACCGTGTAGACGGCGCGAAAGGCGAGGACGATGCGAGGGGTCATCGGGACGTTCTCCGGGAGGACAGGCGTTCGAGCAGCGCTTCATCCATCGCGGCGAGCGCCTCGAGCACGCTCCCCGCGACGAGGGGATCCTTCTTCTTCAGCCCGGCAATCAGCAGCCGGTAGCCCGCCACGTTGAATGCGGGCTGGGCGAACATCGCGGCCCGCAGCTCGGGCAACTGCTCGAGCAGGCGGAAGATCGGGTTGGCGGTGAGCGCCATCACCACGCTGGTCTGCTGCAGCAGCGTCCGCACCATCTGCTGATCGGCAGCCGCGATGCTGTCGCAGCTGGCGCCCGGGCGCTCGGCTTCGGTGGCGAACTGCTCCACCGCGGCCTCCAGCTGGCGGAGCTTCCTGGCGTCGAGGGTCTGGCTCAGCCGCTCGAGCGCGGCCCCGGCGAGCGCCCGCCGCACCGCCAGCATGTCGCGGATGACTTCCCGCCACTGGCGGCCGTCGCGCGCCAGCGAGACCAGGGTGGGCAGCAGATCCGGCCCGCCGTCCTGGACGAAGTCGCGCACCACGTTGCCGCTGCCGTGGCGGATCGCGATCAGCCCCGCCGCGCCCAGCTGACCGAGCGCCGCGCGCAGGGTGAGCCGGTTGACGCCGAAGGTGGCCGCCAGCTCGCGCTCGGGAGGAAGGGAGCTGCCGGCGGGCAGGTCGCCGCGGACGATCGACTCTCGCAGCGACCGCGCGCAGGCGGCGACGGCGGACTCACGGGGGGGCAGGGCGCGCAGGGGAAGCATTGGTTGAGTGGTTCAACCACTTCGCGCTGGCGCTGTCAACCCGGCCGGCCCGCCCGGTTCCGCCAGCCGTCACTGCCCGGCGGTCAGCAGCGGATCGAGCCCCTCGATCGGGCCGGAGTGCGCGAACGCCAGGGTGTGGACCCACGCTTCCTCCGCCTTCAGCCGCGCGTGCAGCTTCATCAGCTCGGCGATGTTCTGCGCGACGTCGTCCGAATAGAGCGCGTCGGCGTGCTTGATCGCTCGCCCGTTCACCCGCCCCGCCGCGTTGTCGCCCAGGTAGAGCACGCCCTTCGACAGGTAGGCGGCGCTGCCGGCGGTGTGTCCGGGGACCGCGTACGCCTTCACCTCGAGCGTCCCGACCTCGACCGTCTCACCGTCGGTGAGCGTCCTCGTCACCCGAACCGCCTTCTCCTTCGGCAGGGCGAACTTGCTCGCCAGCGGCCCCTTCGGGCGCTCTTCGCCGGCCGCGATCTTCACGTCGCCTTCGAACGCGTAGATCTCGGCGCCGGGGAAGAGGTGGCAGCCGGCGATGTGGTCCTCGTGACCGTGGGTGATGAAGATCGCCTTCACCGCCTCGGCGGCGAGCCCGCGCGCGCGCAGCGCGGCGAAGATCGCCGCTCCGCTCGGGTCCTTGCCGCAGTCCACCAGCGCCACCTGGCCGGGGCCGGCGTCGAGGATGAACAACGTGGTCCAGCCATCGGCGACGGTGGTGGCACCCGGGGCCAGCTGCCTCCCATCCACCACCCGCTGTTGCCCAACGCCGACGTGGGTCACCATCGCCGTGCCTCCCGCCAGACCCAGCAGGAGCAGCGCACCTACCGCCGAGAGAACTCTGTCCATGCCGAGTTCTGTAGTCGTGGGGGCAAAACCCCGCC
>JAGSPQ010000875.1 GCA_018262385.1 Myxococcaceae bacterium
CTTCGACGAGGCCGACCGACTCCTCCGGGCAGCAGACCCTGCGTGGAGCCTTTCGATCCTCGTCGCGCTGAAGACGGGGATGCGGGTGGGCGAAATCATCGGACTGCAGTGGAGCGATCTCGACCTCGTTCGAGGACGCCTCACGGTCCGGCGCACCATCTGGCGCGGGCAGCCCAATTCGCCGAAGGGCGGACGGACCCGCATCATCGACCTCCCGCATTCGGTGGTCGATGCGCTGAAGGCGGCGCGGCACCTCAAGGGGCCGTGGGTCTTCTGCCAGCCCGACGGGAGCCTGATGACCCCCGGAAAGCTGAAGTGGCCGTTGACCCGGGCGCTGCGCCTCTCGGGGGTCAGCCGGCCCGAAGGCATCATCGGGTGGCATGACCTGCGTCACACCTACGGCAGTCACCTCGCGATGCGCGGGGTGCCGCTGAAGGTGATCCAGGAGCTGATGGGACACGCCTCGATCGAGATGACGATGCGCTACGCCCACCTCACTCCCGACGTGAAGAACGCCGCGGTCCAGGTGCTCGACGGGCCTGCTCCGCAGACGCCCGAGGGGCACATGCGGGGCACATAGAGGCTGTTTTCATGAAAATGCCCTGCAACCGTTGAAGATTGCAGGGCAAATTGGTTGGAGGCGGTGGGAATCGAACCCACGTCCGAAAGCCTTTAGCTCTACGACACTACGTGTGTGTTCCGCGTTCTAATTTAGGCCACGTCACCTTCCACGGACGAAATGTGAAATGGCCGGTCCTGGCTGTTTCTCGCTCCCCTCGCCCAGGCACTTGGGAAGCCAGTCCGCATTATGACGATCTTGACCCCAACCCACGGACCGAGGCCGGGAAGATCGTGCTCAAAACGGGTTTTTACGCCGCGAGAGCAAGCTCAACGTTGTCGTTGGCTTTTTTTGGTTTTGCCCCAGATTTTTACGAGCCCCGGAACCAGCTCGACACGCGTCGCAAAGCCTCTATGCCCTCGTCGAAACCGGTCGCCCCCGGTTGGGTGCTGCCTACTTCAGATCAGGATTCAATCTACAGGTCGCGACGCCCCGGTGCACTGAAACCTGACGTCAGGGGACCTCGACCTCCCCCACCAGCACCCGGCTGGCGATGCGGGTCTCCCGCCCGCTCGGAGCGACGAGCCGCGATCCCCCCTGCCCCCGCACCACCGGCGTCCCCAGGCCCCAGTTGGCGTTGAGGATCCCCACTGCGAAGCTCCGCGCCAGCTCCGGCAGCAGGGTGTCCCGCGAGTCGACCGGCCCATCTTCCACCCAGGCGCTGGGGAAGAGCAGCAGGTCGGCCTGCTCGAGCTGCGCCGGCGCGTCGCCCTTCAGGAAGTGCACGTCGAAGCAGATCGCGATCGTGACCCGCATCCCCGCCACCTCGAACACCGGGTTGGCCAGATCCCCCGCCGTCGCCCACGCCTCCGGAAACCACGGGTTGCGCTTGCGGTAGTGCGCGATCCGCTCGCCCTTCGCATCGAAGACCACGAACGCGTTGAACCGCTCGGCGCCCGCCAGCTCGATCAGCGGCCCCGCCAGCGCGATCCGATGCTTGCGCGCCAGCTTCGCCAGCGCTCGCGCCGTCGGCCCGTCGATCGGCTCGGCGAACGCACTCAAGTCGTAGCCGCTCGTCTCCGACAGGTAGCCGGTGAGCGCGCACTCGGGCAGCAGGGCGAGCTGCGCGCCACCCACCTGCCCCAGCAGCTGATCGGTGAGCTCCAGCTGCCCGCCCGGATCCCCGTACCGATGGGGCAACTCCAGAGCAGCCACGGTGCGGGTCGGCATCGCGTCCATCGTACGCAGGTTTTGCGCTCGCCCCCCGCCCGGCGGCATGCCAAGTCGCCCGGCATGACTCTCGCGCTCGTGGCCTTGTGTGGAGTTCTCTCGGCGGCTCCCGCCAAACCGTTGTTCCCCTACCCGGTGAAGACGACGGTGCTGAAGAACGGCCTGTCGGTGACCCGGGTCCCGTTCAACTCACCGGGCCTGGTCGCCTACTTCTCGGTGGTGCGCGTCGGCAGCCGCAACGAGATCGAGCCCGGCCACACCGGCTTCGCCCACTTCTTCGAGCACGTGATGTTCAAGGGCACCAAGAACTGGCCCGAGGGCACCCGCGACGCGCTGCTCGGCAAGATGGGCTTCTCGGAGAACGCCTTCACCAGCGACGACGTGACTGTCTATTACGTCAACGGCCCCAGCTCGGGGCTCGCCAAGCTGATCGAGCTCGAGGCCGACCGGTTCCGGAACCTCGAATACAACGAGGCCACCTTCCAGACCGAGGCGAAGGCAGTGCTCGGCGAGTACCACAAGAACGCCGCCAACCCGGCGCTCAAGATCGAAGAGACGATCCTCTCCACCGCGTTCACCAGGCACCCCTACCGCCACACCACGCTCGGCTTCTACGAAGACGTCCAGGCGATGCCGACCCGCTACGAGTACAGCAAAGAGTTCTTCAAGCGCTGGTACACGCCGGACAACACGATGCTCTTCATCGTCGGCGAGTTCGACGACGCCAAGGCGATGACGCTGGTCGAGACCCACTACGGCTCGTGGGATCGCAAGTCCGCGAGCATCGTGGTCCCCGCCGAGCCGCCGCAGGACGCTGCGCGCACCGCCACCGTCACCTGGACCAACCAGACCCTGCCCCGCCACGGCCTCTACTGGCACACCCCCGCCGCCTCGGTGAAGACCAGCGACGCGGCGATCCAGCAGGTGCTCAGCTCGTACCTCGCCGGCCCGACCTCTCCGCTCTACAAGTCGCTGGTGCTCGAGAAGCAGCTGGTCGAGTCGCTCAACGGCGACTTCATGGATCACCGCGATCCGAACCTATTCGGGATCACCGCGACCCTGAAGGAAGAGACCCACCGCGCCGCGGTCAACGCCGCCCTCGAGGCCACCGTCGCCGAGATCGCCACCGGAAAG
>JAGSPQ010000876.1 GCA_018262385.1 Myxococcaceae bacterium
CGGAGCGGGTGATGCCGGCACTGGCGGCGGCGGTGGCGTTGGCGGTGGGAGCGGCGGAGGCGTTGGCGGGGGGAGCGGCGGTGGCGTTGGCGGGGGGAGCGGCGTTGGCGGCGGGAGCGGCGGTGGTGGCAGTGGAGGAGACGGAGGAATCCTCGCCGACCTCGGCTGGGGCTTCGTCGGAATCCCCGGCAGCAAGTGCGCGGTCGGTGCGCAGGCGGGCATTGGCTACAACCCCGGAGCGAGCGACGAGCTCGTCATCTACGTGCAGGGTGGCGGCGCGTGCTGGAACAACGGCACCTGTCGCCCCTCGATCTACCAGTGGGGTCCGATCTGCAACTACGGGCAGAACAGCTTCTGTCTGGTGGACGGCGAAGGCTCGACGAAGCCGCTCGCGGTCTACGTGACGCACCCGGATCCGTACCCGGCCGACGGCGGAGGCGCCTTCCCTGCCGAGCTGGGGACCATCAAGTCGTCGCTGCTGTTCGCGCGGCGCGCCGAGAATCCGCTGAGGAACGCCAGCTACGTCTACGTCCCGTACTGCACCGGAGACCTGCACATCGGCGATGCCACCCGCACCTATTACGTGAAGCCCGACCTGGTCACGGCGCCGATCCCGGTCACCCACCACTTCGCCGGGGCGAAGAACATGGACGCCTACCTCGCGTACCTGCGCCCCCTGCACCCGTCGGTGAAGACCATCTGGCTGACCGGCATCAGCGGCGGCGGCTACGGCGCGTCCTTCAACCTCAAGCGCGTGCGCCAGGCCTTCCCCGAGGCGACGGTGCACCTGCTCGCGGACTCCGCTCCGATGGTGCAGCCCGCGCACTTCGCCGCCTGGTCGACCGCGTGGAACATGCAATTCCCCTCGGCCTGCACCAACTGCGACGCCGGGATGCCCAACGTCATCGAGTACATGATCGACGACGCTCCGGGCTCGCGCGTCGCGCTGCTCGCGTACTCCGAGGACGCGGTCCTCACCCGCTTCTTCTACTCGGGCGGAAGCACCGCGAGCTGGGCGACCCCGCCGTTTGCCACCTACACCAGCAACCTCGTGATGCTCGAGAACCAGTACGAGGCCAACGCGAACTCGAAGTACTTCCGGCTGCCCGGCCAGGACCACGTGATGCTCCAGCGCTACGGGCTGGTGCTGGCCGACGGCGGAATCTCACCGCCCAGCCCGAGCCGCGATGGCGGCACGAACCTCAATGCCTGGGTCAACGCGTGGGCGACCGGCGTGGGGCCGTGGGAGAACCAGAAGTAAGGCGGCGACGCAGCTCAGCCGACGCGCACCGGACGCCTCGAATACAGTGCCGCGCATGACCAGACTGCCGCTGCTCGCGCTGATCCTTCTCGTCGGTTGTTCAGGCAGCACCGGTGGGACGGGCGGCGGAAGCGGAGGAGGAACCTCGACCGGCGGAGGTACCGGTGGCTCTGGCGGCGGCTCAGCCGGAGGGACCGGTGGCGGCAGCGCTGGCGGAACCGGCGGAGGCACCACCGCCACCGTCCCCCTCGCCGACTTCTGCACCAGGTTCGCCGAAGCCGGCTGCGCGTTCTCCATCCGCTGCGGCTCCGCTACCCCCAGCGCCGACTGCGCGAAGCTCACCCAGCCCGACCGCTTCGCGCTCATCAACGCCCGCAAGGACTGCGTCACCAGCGTCACCCGCGCGGGCCTCGACGCGGGCCGGACCACCTACAACGGCGCCAGGGCCCTGGCCTGCTTCACCGGCACCGCGACCACCGCCGCCTGCAATCAGCTCTTCCAGTACTACGGCGCCGACTGCGCCGGCATCTTCACCGGCTCCGTCGCGCAAGGCGGCAGCTGCTACGGCGGCTCCGACTGCGCCCCGACGCTCTACTGCGACTCGACCGCCCTGCTCTGCCCCGGCACCTGCAAGCCGCGGATTCCCGCCGGCGGCTTCACCGGCACCTCGACCGCCTGCGCGGTGGGCACCTTCTTCATCAGCCAGAACGACGGCGGCGGCTCCTGCCGCGCACCGGTCGGCCCCGGGGAGAACTGCACCCCGCTGCCGGGCACGTTCACCCCGCTGTTCTGCACCGGCGAGAACGGCTGCCTCACCGCCACCGATGGCGGTCGCACCTGCCAGCCGACCAGGCCGGCGGGCAGTGCGTGCTCGGTCCTCACCAGCTCCGACTGCGCCTACGGCACCACCTGCGGCCCGGGCGACGGCGGCCAGCAATGCGTCCCCTTGAAGAAGAGCGGAGAAGCCTGCTCCGGCAGCGGCCTCGGCATCCCCTGCCAGTCCGGCCTCTCCTGCACCAACAACCTCTGCAGCCCGCTCGTCGCCGCCGGCGGATCCTGCTTCGAGGACCGCGACTGCATCGCCGGCCACGTCTGCGGCGCCGGGCAGCTGTGCCGTGCCGTCGGCACCGTCGACGCCGGCTGCAACACCGCCAACTTCCAGGACGACTGCGCGGTCGGCCTGTTCTGCGGCAAGCCCGCCGCCCGCTGCGAACCCCGGCGCGGCCTCGACGCGCTGTGCCCCAACGGCAACGAGTGCAGCCTCGAGCTCGGAGTCACCTGCCGAACTCCGACCGACGGTGGCGCGGCGCGCTGCGGCACCTTCATGTGCCTCACCCCCTGAGCGAGCTCCTCGAGCAGCTACTTCGGTTTTTCGAGCAGGTTGACGAAGCCGTTGGCTGCGGCGCCTTCGGTCATGCACCCACTGGCGCCGTAGCAGCTGGTCTCGCGCAGGTAGCAGGCGTCGTAGGCCTTGAGCGCAGCGTCGCCGTAGTTCGCGCGCATCGACAGGCGGCTCCTCTCGCACTCCGGGCGAGCGACATTGCATAGGGCCTGCATCTGGTTGCAGACCCGCTCGTTGGGCTCGAGGTCGATCCGCAGCGTGGGCTCCGCCGCTCCGCGCTGCTTGCAGGCGACGAGCGCGAGGGCCACCAGGAC
>JAGSPQ010000877.1 GCA_018262385.1 Myxococcaceae bacterium
CCCCAGGCGCAGCGCGCCCAGCTCGAGCAGAAGCTGCTCACCCCGATGACCGCCGCCGGCCTCGGGCAGGTGGTCGAGCTCACCACCGGCAAGAGCGGCGTCGAGGTCGCCAGAGAGCTGCTGTCGGCCTCGACCCCCGAAGAGGTGAGGGAGCTCACCCAGAACCTCGCTTTCGACGCGCCCACCTGGGCCTCGCGCCCCGAGACGGCGCAGGCCAACGAGGTGAAGCGGGGAGAGCCCTCGCTGATCGCCCAGCCGACGATTCAGCACGCGCGAGAGCCGCGGGCCGGCGGCCGCGCAGAGCTCGAAGACGAGCCGGCCCGGAAAGACCGCTCGGACAAGGTGCTCGGGCGGAACATGGTGTGGAACGTGCTGCACATGTTCGGCGACATTGGCGACGACCCGGCCGACCTGAAGAAGCAGCAGGAGATGGTGCTGGCGACCGGCGCGATCATCGTCCTGGTCGTCACCGTCGCGCTGGTGATCGCCGTCGCGCTGGTGCTGGGCCGGTAGCTCAGGGGCCCTTCTGGAACGCCGGCGGAGCGACCGCTCCGCCTTCGTTCGCCCAGCTGTCGATCTCCCGTACCGGGGCGGTCAGCAGGGGCTGGCCCCGCTGCGCGCGCCACCGCCAGAACACCGGGCCCAGCCGGGCGCCGAGGCCGACGCCGAGCGCGACCAGCCCGAGGCCGATGAGGAGCTGGGCCAGCGGCGGCGGCCGAGCGGGGCCAAAATGCACCATCGAGGCGAAACGGGACTGGGCGGGGCTGCGGCTGAACATGGGGTTGGCTCCAGAAGGGGTGACTGCAGCCCTGCAGGCAGCATGAATGGTGCCGAGCCGAACGCGTTACGCTGCCGAGCCGATGGCTCCCCGAAAGAAGAGCAAAGCGGTGGACGAGCGCGCGACCCACGTGCGGCACCTGCTGGCGGTCGACGCCGCCAACGTCATCGAGCGGCTCGTCACCCGGCAGCAGGAGATGGTGGCGCTGTTCTCCCGGCGGAGGGATCGCACCCCGATGCTCGAGGCGGTGCGCAGCTGGTTCTTGTCGATCACCTTCGCCGAGCTGTCGCTGCTTCCGCCCGCCGAGCAGAAGGCGGTCAGCCTGTTCTACGAGCTGCTCGACGAGCTGCGCTGGTACCTGCAGTACACCGAGGACATGCCGACCCAGGTGCTGCAGAAGGTCGCGCTCTACGTCGGCCGCCTCGAGACCTGCCACCGGCAGCTGGTGGCGGCGATCGGCCCCTCCAGCGCGGACGGGGTCGCGGTGGTCGAGGCGCGGGTGGTCAGGCGCAGCGCGGGCTAGCCCGCATCCATCACCGGTTCCTCGGCTGCAACCAACGGTCTGTGGCACCTTCGAGGCGTGCTCGCTCGGCGCACAGAAAGTGCGCCTTTGCTCCGCGCCACCTCGAATCTGCTCACCGCCTGTTGGTTTCGCTCGAGTGACCGGTGACGGATGCGGGCTAGGTTCCTGCGTCGGGAGGGGTCAGCCGGCGGGCGAGATCCTTGATCAGCGCCTTCAGCTCGGCGGCCGGCCTGGCCTCCGCCCGGGTGACGTAGCGCCTGGCGTTGATCGGCATCCCGTCCCGCCCCGCCATCGCCGCCACCGAGACCTGGGTGCGGCCCTTCTTGTCGAGCTCGACCGCGTCGACGATCACCACCACCTTCGCCTGCCGCGCCCGCGCCACCGTGCCCAGGCAGGGCCCCAGCCGGCAGCCCTCTTCGGGAAGCTCGTTCTCGTCGATCCGCACCGCCTCGAGCCCGGCGGCCCGCAGCTCGGCCACCACCTGCTCGGCGATCGCCCGCGAGACGTCCTCGTAGACCGCGTCCGGAGCGGAGACGTCCACCACCACCACCCGGGCGGGAGGCAGCTGGGTCACCGCGATCGCCACCAGAACCGACAGCATCCCCCAACCCTACTTCGGCGGGCCCGCCGGCGGCTTCCCGTCGTCGCCCCGCTCGATCAGCAACCGGCGGAAGGCCACCCAGATCGCGAGGATCGCGACCCCGATGAAGATCAGCCCGGCGATGTCGCGGGCCCCGAAGCTGGAGCCGATGGCCGGCTCGGCGATCAACGCGATGGCGGTGAGCATCTGCCCATCTAGCCATAACCGGCCACGCCCGCACCGGGACAGTGGCCGAAAAGAATAAGCGGCGCTTACCCGCTACACCGGTTCGGCTCCGGAAATTCCTTGGCTCGACCTTGCCGGTGTGTAAAACGACGCCAACTTTTTTTCTTGGGCCGGGCCATCCCCGACCCTGCGCGAGCAGCGGAGAGCGCGACCCGAATGAACGTCCCATCTCGATTGGCAGCCTGGCGCGCGGTGGTTGCGCCGGTGGTTCTGTTGGCCGTCGGCGCGTTGTTGACTGGTTGTCCCGCCGCCGCCTCCCACAAACCGCAGAGCGGCAGTGACCTCTACCAGTCCTGCAAGTCCTGTCACGGCGTCCGGGGCGAGGGGCTGGCGTACGTCGCCGCTCCGGCGATCGCGGGGATGCCGGTCTGGTACCTCGAGGGGGCGCTGCACAAGTTCCGCACCGGCCTGCGCGGCGCTCACCCGGACGACTTCGAAGGGCTGCGGATGCGCCCGATGTCGCGGCAGCTGGCGAGCGAGGCCGAGGTTCAGACCGTCGCGGCGTACATCGCGGCGATGCCTCCGGTTCGCGCCGCCCCGACCCTCACCGGCGGGGATGCGAAGGCCGGCCAGGCGGCCTACGCGGTCTGTCAGGCGTGCCACGGGCCGAACGGAGCGGGCAACGTGCAGCTGAAGGCCCCGCCGATCGCCGGCCAGGCCGACTACTACCTGTTCAGCTCGCTCAAGAAGTTCAAGGCGGGCGTGCGCGGCACCACGCCGGGCGACATCACCGGCTCGCAGATGCGCCCGATGGCGATGACCCTCGCCGACGAGCAGGCGATGAAGAAC
>JAGSPQ010000878.1 GCA_018262385.1 Myxococcaceae bacterium
GACGAAGACGGCGAAGAGAAGAACGCGCCCCATTGGGTTCCTCAAGCTCCGAGTCCCGAGCTCATCGGAATCCAAGGCTGACCCCCGTCTCTTCGAAGGTTCCCGCGAGGCCGACGAAGCCTCCGCTGGGCGATGCCGCGGCAGTGACGTGAACGCTGCCCGGCATCAAGAAAAGCATCGCTGTCCCGGCCACCGCGGCGGCGGCGCCCACCCCGATCACCGCGAACCCGATGGTCTGAAAGGCGGACCCTTCATTCACCAACCTGGCCTCGGTGTTCCCATCGAGCCGCGGCCCCAGGGGATCGACGAGCTGCTGGTGCCGGCCGCTGGCCATCACCAGACAGCCCACGCCCGCGCCAACCAGGCCCGCGCCGACGGCAACCGGAATGAAGCCGAGCTTCGAGCCGCTGCTCGTCGTCCGCACGCCGGGCGGGGCAGTCGCGGGGGTCGCCTGAGCAGGCGGAGGGGGCGGCGGTGGCAGCGGCGCCTCGAGGGCGGGAAGCTCCAATGAGAGCTGCATCGGCTTGCCGGGCGCGACGTCGATCTCCTTCGTCACCCGCTGGCCGCTGCTCGCGAGGGCTTCGACGCGATGCTTGCCGGCGCCGACGCGCGTCTTCAACGGAGCAGGCCCCATCTCGACCTCGTCGATCTTCACGTTGGCGCTTGCGCCGCCTGCGATCAGCACCGTGAGGTCGCTCATGATCTGCCGCCGCGCCTTCTCCATCGCGGCCATCGCGTCGGGACTGCTCGAGTTTGGGTCCAGCTCCGCGAGCGGGTTGGCCGCCAACGCCGCCGAGAACGCCCGGGTCGCCTCGTCGAGTCGCTGCAAGGCGACCAGCGCATCGCCGCGCATCAACTGGAGCTTCGCGATCTCGAGGGGCTTCCGGGTCCTGGTGAGAGCCGCGTCGAGCAACGCGAGCGCCTTGTCGAAGTCTGCTTCGGCCATCGCGTTGGTGGCCGCCGTCACGGGGTCAGCGGCAGTTGGAGCGGCCGCCGCGACCGTCACCAGACCCACCACCGCCGCGATCATCACTGAACGCATCACGTCTCCCCCAATCTCCGAGCGGCTCGAACCTGAGCGCATCGTTTCCGGCGGCACTGGGTATCAGCCTTTGCAGGCGACGCCCAGTCCCGGCCGCTGGGAGTCCGCAAAGTCCGCTCGCGACCGCGAATGCCTGCCTCCGGTCTCCACATTGCCTCGGCGCCGGCCGGCTGGTACTCCCGCCCAAGTGCGCCTTGGTCTGCTCGTCTGCCTGTGTCTGGCGTGCCCTCTTGCAGCGCACGCCCATGCCGGGCTGAACGCCGACGTCGCCCGGCTCACCGAGCAGCTCGAGCTCGCCCCGACTGCTTCGCTCTGGCTGCGCCGGGCCAGCAAGCTGCGGCAGCTCGAGCGCTTCGCCGACGCGCTGAGCGACGTCGAGCGGGCGCGCGCCGCGGGAGCGTCTGCCGCCGATTGGCGCCTCGAGCGGGGGCTGATCCACGCCGCGGAAGGAAATCGCCCCGCCGCCCTCGAGCAGCTCGACGCGTACCTCGGCGCGGGAGGCGCCTCCATCCTGGCGCTCGACGCCCGCGCGGCGGTGCTCGAGGACTCCGGCCGCTTCGCCGAGGCGGCGCTCGACCTGCGGCGCGCGGTCGAGCAGGCGCCGGATCCCGACCGCTGTCTCCGCCTGGCCCAGGTCGAGCAGCGCGGCGGACGAATCGAAGACGCGGCCCGCACCCTGGAGCGCGGAATTGCCCGGCTCGGCGGCGCGGTCGTGCTGCGCCACGCGCTGATCACTCTCGAGCGCGGCCGCCGCGGCCATGACGCCGCCTTCGCTCAGGCCCGCCAGGCGATGGAAGGGCTCCCGGTGAAAGCCGAGTGGAGGCTGATCGCCGCCGAGATCCTCGGCGAAGCCAGGCGGCCCGCCCAGCAGCGCGCCGAGCTCGAGCTCGCGGTGGCCGAGCTCGACGCCCTGCTCGAGCGCCGCAGCTCCACCCTTCACCTGCAGCTCAAGGAACGCGCGCAGCTCGCGCTGAAGTCGACGACTCCCCGGGGGAAATGACCATGAACCACCGCCGCCACGCCGCGCTGTTGCTGTGCCTGTTGCCCGCGGTCGCCGCCGCGCAGTTGATCCGGGGGCCGTACCAGCAGACGTCGACCCCCAACTCGATCACCCTGGTGTGGCGCACCCTCCTCTCGGAGGCGAGCGTGGTGAAGTACGGGACCGCCGTCGGCGCGCTGACCCAGACCGCCACCGGCACCGTCGGCACCGAGCACGTGGTGAAGCTGACCGGGCTCACCGCCAACACCCGCTACTTCTACAGCGTCGGCACCGCCACCACGGTGCGCGCTCCGGCGAGCAGCGCGGATGCCCCGCAGCATTACTTCGACACCCATCCCGCGCCGGGGACGAAGCAGCGCTTCCGCTTCTGGGTGGTGGGCGACGACGGCACCGGCGGCTCTACTCAGACGACGATGATCCAGGGAGCGAAGACCTTCCTCGCCCGGCCCGGCCAGGCCTGGCCCGACTTCTTCGTCCACGTCGGCGACATGGCCTACAACTCCGGCACCGATCTCGAGTTCACCACCCGGCACTTCGCGCCGCACCAGTCGATGATGCGCAACATGGTGGTCTGGCCGGCGCTGGGAAACCACGAGGGCCAGAGCTCGAACGGCGCGACCGGAGCCGGTCCGTACTTCGACGCCTACGTGCTGCCCAAAGCGGCCGAAGCGGGCGGAGTCGCCTCGGGCACCGAGGCCTACTACTCGTTCGATTACGCCAACGCCCACTTCGTGGTGCTCGACTCCTACGACCTCTCGCGCTCGGCGACCGGCACGATGGCGACCTGGCTGAAGAGCGATCTGATCGCCACCGCGCAGGACTGGCTGATCGTCTACTTCCACCACCCGCCCTACACCCGCGGCACCCACGGC
>JAGSPQ010000123.1 GCA_018262385.1 Myxococcaceae bacterium
ACCTTCAACCCCACCTGGTTCAAGGCGTTCCCCACCGCGGTCACCAACGATCCGACCGCCTTCGAGCCGACCGCCACCGCTCCGTTCTTGAACCTCGGCGCGCTGCTGCCCGCAGTGACGCTCGACCGCGCCGGCGTCTCCCGCACCGCCCCCACCGATCTGGGACCCTTCGAGCGTTGAGCTGGCGCTGGGAACAGCTTCCTCCGCCGGGAACCCACCCACGGGTGCAGCTGCTCGCCTTCTCGCTCGAGCCGCGCGAGGCAATGAGCTGGACCCAGATCGACAAGCCGCTGCGCGAGCTCGCCTTTCGCGATCTCGGCCTCGACGTCGGCGCCGCCCAGTACGCCCTGGAGATCATCACCGAGGTCCGCGATCCCCCCAACCTCGAGTTCCTCCGCGACGCCTGGCAGCGCGCCGCCCGCCTGAACAGCCCGTTCGTGCTCGACGTCCTCGCCCGCCGCTGGTGGAGCGCGCTGCCCCTCGACCGCCCGTTCTTCCTCGAGAACGAGCTGAGCCTCGACTTCCAGTCGCAGCCCACCGGCAACCTCGGCCACCTCGCCCACACCGTCGGGATGGCGAAGTTCGGCCGCCCAGAGCTGGCGATCGCCGGCCTCACTCCCGCCGACGGGCCCGCCGGCGCCGAGCTGCTGCTCAGGGGCGCCCGGCTCCTCGCCGGAGGCGGCACCCTGCGGGTTGGCCCCACCGTCTTCGAGCGGCTGCGGGTCGAGCGCAACACCCTGCCGATCGCCGCCCCGCACCTGGTGCTGCGCGACAGCGGCATGGGCCCGCCCACCGTCCGCCGCTACCTCAAGCTCAGGCGAGGATGATCCGCGGCCCCTGCAGCGCGCCGCGCAGCAGCGACATCGCCGACTCGGCGCCCGCCTCGGCCTCGGTCAGCCGCCGCACGTAGACGTCCTTCCCCGAGGTGACGATCTTCTTGAACTCCTCGAGCAGGCTCAGCGCCGCCGACATCATCTGCTCCGCCTCGGCCTTGCCCTGCTCCGCCACCGCCGCGCCGCCCTGGGTCTTCAGGTACTCGCCGAACTTCGCGATCGCCGCGCGCGTCTTCGCCGGGTCGAACTTCTCGATCGGCGCCTTCACCGCGTCCACCCCGACCTTGATCAACCGCACGTTACCCACCTGCTCGAACGCCTTGTGCGGCAGCGCCAGCGTGCTGGCCGGGAACGCGCCGAGCAGCCCGTCGTCTTCCGGCGCCGGGGTCTGGAACGGGACCACGTCGAGGAAGAGGAAGAACGGATGCACCCCCTGCTTCGCCGCCGCCAGCGACTCCTCGTCGAGCTCGGGGAACTTCTCCGGCGAGCCGATGTAGACGAGCGGCATCACCACGTCCTGCCAGAACTCTTCCGGCGCCGAGCCGGTGTTCTGCGCCGCACCCCACAGGTGCCCGACCAGCTCCGCCACCCGGGGCCCACGGGTCAGCTGCTCGATCAGCGGCTTGCCCGGCTCGAGCCGTTGCAGCGCCTGCACCAGCTGCGCCTCGAGCTGCTGCTTCACCTGATCCGGCAGCTTGTTCCCCAGCCGCCCCAGCGAGTCCTTCACGTCGAGCGCGAGCCGATTGGGCGGAGTGTTCCACGCCGCCAGCGCCTTCTGCGGATCCACCGCGATCACCTGGACGAAGCCGGGGTCGAACAGCCGCTGGTAGTCGCCGGCCGACAGCTTCGGCTGCCCCATCGCCGCGCCCGCCCCGAACTTCACCTGCGCCAGCGAGGTGCGGATGTCCTTCGCCACGTCGTCCAGCCGCTCGAGCTTCGAGGCCATCAGCGCGTCGAGCACCGCTCCGAATGGAGAGAGCATGATCAGCGCGTCCGGGAACCCGATCGCCGCCCCTTCGGGCGACTCGCGGCTGGGGAACCAGAACGCCTTGTGCTCGACCGCCAGCCGCGCGCCGAACCCGGCCGCCAGCCCCAGCGCGATCACCTGGTGCTCGGGCTGGTCGAGCGCAAACGGCCCGCCCAGCACCTTGATCACCGACTTCTCGATCTCCGCCCACGGCGCGGTGAGCAGATCGACTTTGCGCTTTTCGACCTGCTCGAGGACCGCCTCGAGCTGGGCTCGGGCAGCGGCGAGTTGCGGCGGCTGGGGAGTTTCCATTTGCGCGCTCATAGCACGCGGCCTCCTACGGGCTATGAAGCCAAACCTTGCTTCGTCATAACGCCGCCGGATTGCTTGCGCTGCTCGCCGGGTGCGCCTCGGTGCCGTCCGCGCGCTTCTCCCAGGAGGTCGCCACCTCCTTCGCGCGATCCCCGATGCGCAAGCTCACCACCCCCGAGCTCGAGGTCTATTACCCGGAAGGCGCCGGCGAGGCGGCGCACGCAATGGCCGCCCGGATGAGCGACTGCCTGGTGCGGCTGCGCGCGCGGACCCTCACCCAGCGCCCCCGCGCCCGCGCGCTCGTCTACCTGACCGACGCCAACTTCAATAACGCCTACGTCACCGGCCAGAGCGACGGCGAGCCGTTGCACACCGTCAACCCGCTCTACGCCACCTCCGAGGGCTTTCACCTCAGCAACCTCAACACCACCGCGATCGGCGACATCGGCTGCCACGAGCTGCTGCACTACGTGCACTACGAGCAGGTCGACGGCCTGTGGCGGGCGGTCAACGCGGTCTTCGGCGAGCTGGTGCCGCCCCAGGCCTTCCTCGAGCGGTGGTTCACCGAAGGGCTCGCCCAGTACTACGAGGGCCGGCTGGGCGGCGCGATCGGCCGCCCCCACAGCCCGCTCTACCGCGCCGAGTTCGAGTCCGTCCTCGCGGCGCGCGGGGGGTGGATCGGCGCCGGCGATCTGGTGATCACCCAGCGCGAGCTCTACCCGTCCAGCGGCGCCTACCTCACCGGCCTCCACTTCATCGAGCACCTGGCGGACAAGTACGGGGAAGCGAAGCTGTGGGAGCTGATCGACCTGCAGGGGCGATCGGTCTTCTCGCCCTTCGGCGTCGCGCTGCGCTTCAAGGCCGTCTACGGGCTGTCGCTCGGCGCGCTGATCGACGGGTGGAGCGCCGAGAGCCAGTCGAAGCCCCGCGATCGCGTCCGGCCCCCCGATCAGCACAAGCTGGTCGACGCGGTGGGCTACGCCGCGCGGCTGGCGAGCGCGCCCGACGGAACGCTGGCGATGGTGTCGGCGGGCCGGGACGAGGTGCCGAAGCTGAAGATCCTCGAGCCCGACGGGCGGCTGCGCGCCGAGCTCACGCTCGCCACGTTTCTGCCGATGCGCGACTGGGTGAGCGCGGGCCCCAGCCAGACGAGCGGGATGTCGTTCACCGCCGACTCGCGCTGGCTGTACCTGATGAACGACGACGTGACCTCGATCGGCGATTCGCGCGCGCAGCTGTGGAAGATCGACGCCCAGACCGCCGAGGTGGTGACGGTCTGGCCAGACGTCGGCGGCCTGGGCGGCGCGGTGCACCCGTCGGGAGATCGCTACCTGTTCATCGACCTCAGCCCCGGCCGATCCGAGCTGACCGAGCTCGATCTGCGCACCGGCAAGCGCCGGGCGCTGACCACCGGCGGGCAGGGGATCACCTACGCCGCGCCCGCCTGGGCGCCGGACGGAAAGACGATCGCCTTCTCTCGCCACAGCACCCTCGGCTGGGATCTGTGGGTGCGCGGGGCGGACGGCGCGATGAAGGCGCTCACCGCCGACGGCCAGTTCAACTACGGCGCGAAGTGGATCGACGCCCAACGGGTGCTGTTCATGCGAGAGCACGACGGCCGCAGCCAGGCCCACCTGCTCGACACCACCACCGGGGCGATCGCGGTCGTCACCGACGCGCCGTTCTCGGCGTTCGACGTCACCCCGCTGCCCGGCGATCGGCTCGCCTTCCTCGATCGCGAAGGCTGGAACTGGTCGCTCGACACCGCCCCGCTGGCCTCCCGGGCGGCGATCACCGTCAGGCCCGTTCGCGCAGAGCCCGAGGCGCCCGCCCAGCCGGCGCTGGTGGTGGAGTCCGACCAGCCCTACCGCCCGCTCGAGGGGTTCTTCTTCCCGCTGCTGCGGGTCCCCGCGGTGGTGAACGTCTCGGGCGGCTGCGGCACCGAGGGCTGCCACCTCGACAGCTCGTACTCCTTCCTGCTCGCCGGGCGCGATCGGCTCGGCTTCCACAACTGGGCGCTCGCCGCCTCGCTCAGCCTCCCCGCCGCCGACTACGCCCTCGCGGCCTACTACTCGAACCAGACCCAGGCCCCCTGGTCGATCGACGCCTATGCCGCGTTCGACAACCACTCCTTCACCGACGACGTGCTCGGCCCCGGCCGGGTGGAGACCACCTCGGCCGCGCTGTCCGTCGGGCGCGCGTTCTTCACCACCCCGATCAACCTCTCGGTGGGCGGCTTTCGGGAGTGGGACAGCCAGCTGGGAGTCAGCCACTTCTTCGGGCCCAGCCTGGGGTTCGACTACTTCGCCGGGGAAGCGACGGTCTACGGCGGCCTCAAGCGCGCCCTCGGGGTCGCCGCCCAGGTGTCGCTCTACCCGGAGAACCTGTCGAGCTACTCGGTGGTCGATCTCCAGGGGACCCTCACCCTCGGCGTCCCGCTGCCGCTGCTTTCCCGCCACTCGCTGCTGGTCACCATCGACGGCCGTGCGATCGAAGGAGCCCCCGAGGGCGCGCTGCAGGTCGGAGGAGTTGCGCGCGGGTACGATCTGCTGCGGATCAACGCCCGGCAGGGTGAGAGCGGCCCCACCGTCCCGCTGCCAGGCAGCTTCAGCGTGCCGGTGCGCGGCTACGAGGACTACAGCGTCCGCGCCAACCGGGCGGCGGCCGCCGTCGCGCGCTACCGCTACCCGTTCGTGATCGATCGCGGCTTCGCCTCGATCTTCTACCTGCTGCCCTCGCTGTTCTTCCGCCAGGTCGACCTCGACGCGTTCGGGTCGGCCGCGCTGACCGATGCCCCCGCCCACCCCTGGCTGCGGGCGGTCGGCGCCGGGGTGTCGGTGCGGGCGCTGCTGGGCGGGGCGATCCCGATCTCGATCTACTACCGCTGGGCGTGGCGGCTGGACGAGCGGCTGATGGCACTCCACTCGTTCGGCTTCGCGTTCGAGTAGCTTGGCGGCCCCATGGGCTCGATCTCGTTCTACGGCGCGGCAGGGACAGTCACCGGTTCCCGTTTTCTCCTCGAGCACGACAACAAGCGGGTGCTGGTCGACTGCGGCCTGTTCCAGGGGCTGAAGGAACTGCGGCTGCGCAACTGGGCGCCGATTCCGTTCGACGTGAAGCGACTCGACGCGGTGGTGCTGACCCACGCGCACATCGATCACACCGGCACCCTGCCCCGCCTGTGGAGCGCCGGCTACCGCGGCCCGGTCTTCTGCACCAGCGGCACCCGCGATCTGTCCGCGCTGATGCTGCCCGACTCGGGGCGCCTGCAGGAAGAAGAGGCGCGCTACGCGAACAAGGAGCGCTACAGCAAGCATGCGCCCGCGCTGCCGCTCTACTCCGAGGCCGACGCGTTCGAGGCGCTCAAGCTGTTCGAGACCTTCGCCTACGACCGGCCGAAGGAGATCGTCCCCGGGATCCGGCTGCGGTTCGCCCGGGCGGGCCACATCCTCGGCTCGGCGATCTGCGAGTTCGAGCTGCTCTCGACCAGACAGCGGGTGGTCTTCACCGGCGACCTCGGGCGCTACGCGGCGCCGATCTTGAATGATCCCGATCGGATCGAGCTCGCCACCACCCTGATCGCCGAGAGCACCTACGGCGATCGCACCCACGGGGACGTGCCGCCGATGGAGGCGCTGGCGAAGGCGGTCAACGAGACCGCCGCGCGCGGTGGAGTGATGGTGATCCCCGCCTTCGCGATCGGCCGCACCCAGGAGATCCTCTACCACCTGCGCAACCTCGAGGAGGCCGAGCGGATCCCGATCCTGCCGGTGTTCGTCGACTCGCCGATGGCCTGCGACGCGACGCCGATCTACCTCTCTCACCTCGAGGATCACGATCTCGACATGCGGGCGATCCGCGAGCGGGGCGACACCCCGCTGGCGACCCTGCAGACCCACTTCACCCGCTCCGTCGATCAGAGCAAGCAGGTCAACGCATACAAGAAGCCGGCGATCATCATCTCCGCCAGCGGGATGGCGACCGGCGGGCGGATCCTCCACCACCTCAAGCGCCGGTTGACCGATCCGAAGAACACCATCCTCTTCGTCGGCTACCAGTCGGTCGGCACCCGCGGCCGCCGGATGCTCGACGGGGAGAAAGAGATCAAGATCCATGGCCAGATGGTCCCGGTGCTCGCCCAATTGGTGCAGGTGTCGGGATTCTCGGCACACGCCGACTGGGTCGAGACGCTGCGCTGGATGGACGGGTTCACCTCCCCGCCGAAGCAGACCCTGCTGGTCCACGGGGAGGACAAGGCCCTCGAGGCGCTCAAGGCCCGCGTCGAAGCCAAGGGGTGGAAGGTCGCCATTCCGCGTCACCTCGAGACAGTGCAGTTGGCCGAGGCGTGAGTCGGTTGCTACACTCCGCCGCCATGCGCGCCTTCCGCTCGACGCTGGTGCTGGCCCTCTTCCTCGCAGGTTTCGCCTTCGCCGCCGGCAAGAAGCCGGGCGACTTCCAGGCCCCCGCCCAGATGACCGAGGAAGAGCTCGCCGAGGCCAAGGCGCGCAGCAAGAACAAGCTCAACGGGTTCGACGAGAAGCAGTCCGAGAAGCCGAAGGAAGTCCCGTGGATGATGATCGGGCTGATCGGGATCTCGTTCCTCGCCGCCACCCCGTTCGCCCTGCGCGCCTTCCGCAACACCAGCAAAGAGATCGCCGAGTCCGCCGAAGCGGTGGGCGCGAATCGGGAAGACTGATCGCGGCGCTGTGCTAGGCGGCGGGTCGCTTGGCCCTCGCGATCTTCGCCCTCACCTACTTCTTCCTCGCCGGCTTCCGGCTGCGGTGGACGAAGCTCGATCGTCCCGGCGGAGCGCTGGTCGGCGCGGCGGCGATGGTGGCGTTCGGAGTGGTCGCTCCGAAGGACGCGCTGGCGGCGATCGACTTCGACACCCTGATCCTGCTGCTGGGGATGATGCTGCTGGCCGCCTACCTCACCCGGGCCGGCTTCTTTCGCAACGCCGCCTGGCGGGTGCTGAAGGTGGCCCGCACGCCGCGGGTGCTGCTGGTCTGCCTGGCGGTGGTGAGCGCGGTGCTGTCGGCGTTCCTGGTCAACGACACCGTCTGCCTGATGTTGACCCCGCTGGTGCTGGTGCTGGTCGAGGGGGCCGAGCTGCCGCCGCTGCCCTACCTGCTGACGCTCTGCATGGCGTCCAACACCGGCAGCCTCGCCACCTTCACCGGCAACCCGCAGAACATGCTGATCGGCAACCTCTCGGGCCAGAGCTACGGGACGTTCGCCGCCTACATGGCGCTGCCCGCGGCGGTGGCGACGGCGGTGGTGGTGGTGACGATCCTGGTGATGTTCCGCGCGCAGCTGCCCGCGAAGCGCTTCGTGCCTGCCGCCGCGGTGCCGCCGATCGATTCGAGGCTGCTGTGGCTGTGCGGCGCGGTGTCGGTCGCGGTGGTGGGCTGCTTCTTCGCCGGGCTCTCGATGGCCTGGAGCGCGCTGGTCGGCGCCGCGGCGGTGGTCGCGCTGTCCGGCAAGCCGCCGCGCGAGCAGCTGGAGAAGATCGACTGGGTGCTGCTGCTGTTCTTCGCCAGCCTGTTCGTGGTGGTGCACGGGGTGAGCGCCGACGGCTGGGCCGAGCGGATGCGGCAGGCCTTCGCGCCGCTGATGCAGGGCAGCGGGCTGAAAGAGACCGCCGGGTTCAGCGCGCTGACGCTGGTCGGCTCGAACCTGTTCTCGAACGTGCCGTTCGTGATGCTGGCCCGCTCGTGGGTGCCGGCGATGAGCAACCCGGCGCTGGGGTGGCAGGTGCTGGCGCTCGCCTCGACCCTCGCCGGCAACCTGACCCTGGTCGGCA
>JAGSPQ010000879.1 GCA_018262385.1 Myxococcaceae bacterium
CAGCCTCTTCCTGGTGGTCGTTGCGGCGTTGGGGGGGGCCGGCTGCCAGTGCAACCCTGCCACCCGCTGCGATCGCCAGACCAATCCCTGCCAGTACGGCGAGTGCATCGACAACTTCTGCGTGGTGGCGGCCGACAGTGGCGGCAACGGCGGAGGTGCCGGGGGTGGCGGTGGCGGTGGCGGCGGCGGCGTCGGCGTCGGCGGCGGAGTCGGCGGTGGACTCGGCGGCGGAGTCGGCGGCGGAGTCGGCGGCGGAGTCGGCGGTGGCGGAGTCGACGCCGGACGCACGAGCCTCACCTGGCAGTCCCCGGATGCCGGCAGCTACTTCAACGGGGCAGGCCCGGTTCCACTGAGTCTCTTCGTGATGGCGCCAACGCTGCCGGGGACGCTGACCTACCAGGCCTCTGGCCCGGTCAACGCCACTGGGACGCTGTCCGGTCCGGGGCCGACCTACACGGCCGGGTTCGGGGGAGGAGACGGCGTCTGGACGCTCACCGCCTCGCTCAACGACGCCGGCGCTTCAGTCCGCTTCACCATCGATCGTGCCTCGCCGACCCTGACGGTGACGGTGCCTTCCCCTCCCGTCCGGGGCGGGCCGCTGGCTCCTGTCCAGGACGAAGATCCGGGTTTCATGAATGCGTGGAAGCGGGACGAAACTTTGGTCGTGAAGGTGGAGGCCGACGAGTCGCTGCCGCTTGCACCCAGCCTGATGCTCGCCGGGCGGCTTCGAGACGGGGGGTTGAATGCCTATGACGCCGGTGGGATCTCCCCGCTGTCTTCGACCGCCTGCTGCGCCGGGGCGCCCAACTGCAGCTGCTACTCGGTCCAGCTCGCCGCTCAGCCGTTCGAAGCGTTCAGGGGCACGATGCGCGTGCTGGCGTCCGGCACCGATCGCGCCGGGAACGTCGGCTTCAGCGCGAGCCAGCCGGTATCGGTCACGCGCTGGCGCTGGTCCACGCCCGCATTTCCCTCGGCCGACACGCCACAGTCGCCGGTGCTCGACGCCCGAGGCTCGGTGATCGTCGGGAGCGGCAACGGGACTGCGGGTACGGGGGGCGGCACCGTGGCGTCCTTCTCCCCCCTGGGAGTGGCGCAATGGACGCGCACCACCTACGGAGAAGTGACCGCTGCGCCGATTGTCGGTTCTCCGGACGCCGGTGGGCTGATCTACCTGCCGACCCGCACCGCCGCCGGGGCCCAGATCCACAATCTGGTCGCGGCCACCGGCCTGGCCGCTGCGACCGCGGTCGGCTGTGGGATCGGCTCGTTCGACACCATCGCGAGCGCGATGACCCTCGCGCGCCTCACCGTCGGGGGCATCTCGACCGAGACGATCTTCGTGGGCCGCAATACCAACGCGGCGGTGCGATTCCAGGGGCAGCGCCCCGCCGATTCCGCGAACCCGTGTGCGCCGGACGTCAGCGCGACGAACACCCAACTGGCGCCGGAGATGGGCCTCAGCTCGGTCGGCACCTACCTCTTTCACGGCAACACCATCTCCCACAGCGTGGTCCAGCGCGACACCACCGGCCTCTTCGGCAACCCAGTCAACGTCGGCCTCGACGTTCGCGGCGGGCCCGGTGTTCAACCGGCTCTCGACCACCCTGAGCTACCGGTACACCGCCCCCACCGTCGGGCTGGTCTCGGCCACTCCGGCGGTCGGTGCGGGCGCAGTGATCTACGCCGCCTCCAACGCCGGCTACGTCTACGCCTTCGACAACACCCTCAACGAGCTGTGGAAGATCAGTCTGGGCACCAGCTTCGACACCTCGCCTGCGCTGGACTGCGGCCCGCGGCTCGCAGACGGCGGGGTCAACCCCGGCCCGGGCACCCTCTACCTGGCCGGCACCGGCAGCGGGGCGCTGTACGCGATCATCGTCGACTCGCGCGGCCTCGACCCCACCGCGCCGTGGCCCCGGTTCCAGCGCGACACCCGCAACACCGGCAGCGTCGAGACCCCGGTGATCGCCAGCGGCACCTGCCAGTAGCCGGGGGCATTTTCCAGAGCGTACGTCTTGCCTGCCGGGCCGCCGTTCTGCCATGAGCGCGCCCATGACGGCACTCGCTCTCGAAAGCGCCCCCCAGAAGCACCCCAAGGGTCTGAAGTGGCTGTTCCTCACCGAGATGTGGGAGCGCTTCAGCTTCTATTTGATGATCGGGATTCTGTACCTCTACCTGGTCGACTCGCAGAAAGGCGGGATGGGGTGGGACGGGAAGAAGGCCGCCGGAGTGGTCGGCAGCTACCTCGCCCTCGTCTATTTCACTCCGTTCATCGGAGGGATCATCGCCGACCGCCTGCTCGGCATGCGCAAGACGGTGATCATCGGCGGCATCCTGATGGCGATCGGGCACGTGCTGCTCGCCTTCCCGAGCGAGATGATGCTGTACCTCGCGCTGCTGGCCCTGGTGCTCGGCAACGGCTGCTTCAAGCCGAACATCTCGACCCTGGTCGGCAACCTCTACCCGAAGGACAGCCCGCTGCGGGACGCCGGCTACAACATCTTCTACATGGGCATCAACCTCGGCGCCTTCGTCTGCAACTTCGTCGCGGCGATCGTCCGCAACAAGTGGGGCTGGCACGCCGCGTTCGCCACTGCCGGAGTCGGGATGGTGTTCGGGCTGATCATCTTCATCATCGGCCAGAAGGACTTCGCCCACGCCGACGTCAACCCGAAGGAGAACAAAGACCGCGAGAGCCTGACCCCGCTGTGGGTTCGCTGCATCGGCCCCGCGGCGGTGTTCGGGATTGCCGGCTGGGTGCTGGGCGGGATGGGGGAGACCGGCAAGGGGTTCCTGGGCCTCGGCTCGGCCACCACCGCCTTCCTCTTCGCCTGCGCGCCGGTGATCTACTTCTTCGTCTGGATCCGCGGGACGCTCAAGGACCCCCAGGAGCGCTCGCGCACCTCGGCGCTGCTGGTCATCTACCTGGTGGTGGTGACCTTCTGGGCGATCTTCCATCAGAACGCGACCGCGCTGAGCGAGTGGGCCTCGAGCAACACCGACCGCACCCCGAACGCGCTGGTGCAGCCGATCGTCAACCTGGCGCCGGACTTCGCCGAGACCGCTCCCCCCGGCTACTACAAGAACGCGTCGCCCCAGACCGCCCGCCCCGAGCCGCGGATGTTCGAGGTCGTCTCGGATGAGGCCTACCTGCAGCTGGAGAAGGACAAGAAGCTCAACGTCGAGGAAGGCAAGCCGACCCAGGTGACCCAGAAGATGTTCGACGGGATCTATGCGAACGCCGGCGCCGAGCGGGTCCCCGATCACCTGCGGCTGGTGAACGCCGAGCTGTTCCAGTCGATCAACGCCGGCTTCGTGATCCTCTTCACTCCCCTGGTGGTCGGGGTGTTCGCGTTCCTGCGCCGCAAGAAGAAGGAGCCGTCGACCTCGGCGAAGATCGGCCTGGGCCTGTTCGTCACCGGCTGCTCGGCGCTGGTGATGCTGGCGGCGGTGATGGCGACCAACGACGCGAACCCCAAGGCGGGCGCGTGGTGGCTGTTCGGGGTCTACGGGGTGGTGACGATCGGCGAGCTGCTGCTGTCGCCGATGGGGCTGTCGCTGGCGAACAAGCTGGCGCCCAAGAGCATCCGCGCGTTCATGATGGGCGGCTGGTTCCTCTCGACCTCGATCGGCAACAAGGTCTCCGGGCTGTTCGGCGAGGTCTACCACTCGTGGGATCACAAGGTGTTCTTCCTCGTCAACGCGCTCGCGGTGTTCGGGTCGGCGGCGGCGATCTTCCTGCTGCTGCCCTGGCTGCGCAGGCAGATGGGCGAAGAGACGGTTCACCCCCCCGCGGTCGTCGTGCCGGCCGAGCCGGTCGCCTAGGCGAAGATGGCACCGCGGGCTTTGACCATCGACCTCGCCGACGTGAGCATCGCGCTCTCTGGAGAGGGGGGCCCGCTGCGCTGGTTCCTCGACACCCAGACCGGGTCGACGCTGCTGCTCAACGCCGAGTACGACCCGGCCCAGAACAGCGGGCTGACCGCCGCGCAGGTCGAGGCCGATGGCGCCCGGTTCAAGCCGATTCCGGCGGGCGATTCGCACCTCACCCTCACCGACATGGGGGCCTTCGCCGCGCAGACTTCCGACGGGCTGCTGCGCGAGTCGCTCGAGCTGGCGCTGGCCGCTCCCCATCCCGAGCGGCGGTTTCGCGCGGTGCTCGGCTGGTTGCCGGAAGAGCAGGCCCGCTGGCATTCCTTTCGGCAGGGGCGGCTCGAGGAACGGGCCCGGGCGTGGCTAAAGAAGCTCGGCCTCGAGCCGTAATCACACCGGGTAATGGCCGCGGCGGCCCCGCGTACCGCCCTCCACCGAAACGAGCGCCGGCGGGTAGAGTGCGCGCCACCATGCGCGTGCTCATCGCTGACGAGTT
>JAGSPQ010000880.1 GCA_018262385.1 Myxococcaceae bacterium
ACATGTAGTTGAAGGTCTTCGCCAGCTCGCCCAGCTCGTCGTCGGAGTGGTGCTCGACCTGGCCGCCGAACTTGCCGCGGGCGATGTTCATCGCGAACTCCCGGAAGCCCGCCAGCGGCCGGGTCACCCGGCGCGCGAGGGTGATCGCCAACAGGCCGCCGAGCACCAGCCCGATCGCCGAGGAGATCAGGATCGGGGCGGTGATCCCGTTCGCGTACGTCAAGGCCACGACGGCGACCAGCACCGTCGGGACGACCGCGGCGAGCAACACGCCGGCGATGATGAGTGCCTGGAGCCTCAAGACGAGCCGGGAGTGTAATCAACCCGCCCGAGGTGTGCTGGAGACATCGGAGGAATTGAGGCGAAGGAGAACCGGCCTGATTCTGCCGGGGTGGCCCGACCCACCGGCGCCCCAGCGGCTGGTGCAGGGCCTGCAGGGTGTGGGGAGGTGATCAGCGATGTGCGCATCCGCCTCGAAGGGCGCGTCGAGCAGCTCGAGCGCGCCCTCTGGGCCTGGGAATCGGCGGCCCGGTCGCTGAACGGTAACGGCTGGCGATCCGGCACCTTGTTCGGCCTGCTCGATCAGCTCTCTCCCGAGCTCGAGGCCTCGGTGCGGGTGCTGCAGCGAAAGATCTCCGCCGCGCCCGAGCTGCAAGGGCTGTTGGATCGGCTGCGGCTCGCCCAGCGCCAGGTGCGCGAGCGGGCGGTGGTCCGGCTGACCCAGCTGGGAGTTCGGCTGCGCTCGAACGATCTGGCGCACGTGCTCGAAGAGCTGCGGATCCACCACCCGATCATCCACGAGGAGCGGCTCGGCTGGCCGCCCCGGCTGATGCACGCGGTCGCCTTCGCGGGCGCGATGGTGACGGTCGGGCTGCTGGTGCTGATGTCTCCGCTGGCGCTGTTGACCGCGTTCGCGACGGTGATGTTCACCGCCCGGCGCTGGCTCGCCTCGCAGCCGGTGCTGCTGACGGCGCGGTCGCTGGTGATCGGCGGCCACTCGGTGCGGCTGGAAGAGCTGCTGTTCGTCAACGCGCGCTCGGGGCTGGATCGCAGCGGGACCCGCTGCGAGCTGGAGGTCGTCTCGCGCAACCAGCCGGTGTGGCGCATCAGCTCGACCGGAGATCCCTCGCAGCTGATCGAACGGCTGGCGCCGCTGGGAGTGCGGTGCAAGCTCGAGACCGGGTTGTTCTTCTTCTGGTAGCGCCCCGGGGAGCCCGAGGCCTCAGCCGAGCGCGATCCGCACTCCGCCCGGCGCGAGCAGGCAGTCTTCGTAGAGCTGGCCGCCCTCGACCTCGGCGCCATCGAGCACCACCGTGCGGTTGAGCATCGCGCCCTGACCCACGTGGGCGCCGGGGCCGACCGAGGTGCCGCTGCCGGCGGTGACGCCCTCCTCCAGCACGCACCCTTTGCCAAACCACGCAGGGCCTGCAGCGCGCAGATTCGACAGCTGGGCGGTCGGGTGGGCCCACCAATTGCCGGCGCCGCGCGGGGTGTCCTCGAAGGGCGAGGCGCCGGCGAACGGCCCGAGGCCGACCTGGCCGAAGAGCAGATCGCGGTGGGCGGCGAAGTAGCGCGCAGGGGTGCCGAGGTCGCTCCAGTAGTGGGCGAAGGGATCGATGCGGTGGCCGTGGATGGTCAGCCCCTTCGCCAGCATCCGCGGGTAGACGTGGTGGTTGATGTCCTCGGCGCCGCTGGCGCTCATGAAGTCGAACACCGCGGGGCTCATCACGTGCGCGCCGGTGAAGTGCCAGGCGGTGAGCCGGTCTCCGCCCGGGCCGTGGCCGGCGATCCGGCGCACCCGGTGAGAGAAGTCGAGCTCGACCGGGTTGTACTTCTCGCCCTCGGGCAGCGGGCCGAGCACCATCGTCGCGTCCGCCCCGCTCGCCTGGTGCGCGGCGAGGATGCCGGCGAGGTCGCAGCCGAAGAGCACGTCGCCGTTGAGGACCACGAAGGTGTCGTCGCGCAGGAAGTCGCGCAGGCCGCGGATCCCTCCGCCGGTGCCCTGGATCTCGCCTTCCTCCCGGCTGACCGACAGCGGCAGCCCGGCGCGCGCGCACTCGGCCTGGGCGGTGGCCTCCATCACCTCGGGCAGGTGGTGGGTGTTGATCCCGACCGCGGTGACCCCGCCGCGCTTCAGCGTCGCCAGGGCGTAGCGCAGCAGCGGCTGGCCGAGCAGCGGCATCGCCGGCTTGGGCCAGCGCAAGGTGAGCGGGCGCAGGCGGGTGCCGAGCCCCGCGCACAGCACCATCGCCTTCACCATCGCGGGGGCCTTTCCATCGGGATCACGCGAGCGCCGGGACGTACTTCGCCACCAGCCGGTGGAGATCGGCCAGCTGCGGCTGCTGCTGCAGCGCGGCCCGGACGTAGCGCAGCGAGGCGGGGATCGAGACGAGGAAGCCGGGGTTGCCCTTCACCCGGTGGATGAACTCGAACCGGGCGGCGTCCTTCAGCTTGCGCTGGACGGTGAGCAGATCGAAGAAGGCGGTGAACTCGGGCAGGGGGATCTCCTCGCCGGTCTTCGCCTTGAACTCGGCGACGTAGATCGCCTGCATCTGTTCGATGAACGGGCGGTCGAGCTCGACGTAGCTGTCGCGCAGCAGGGCGACGAGGTCGTACTGGCGCGGGCCGAGCAGCGCGTCCTGGAAGTCGATCACCACCAGCTCGCCGTCCTTCACCATCAGGTTCCGGCTCTGGTAGTCGCGGTGGGTGAAGCCCTTGGGCGCCGCCGCCAGCTGGGCGGACAGCCGGCGGAAGATCGCGTCGAGCTGGGCGCGCTCGCTGTCGGAGGGCTTCTGGCCGCTCCAGGCCTCGAGGCCCCACTCGCGGAAGTGGTGAAACTCCCAGTCGTAGAGGTCTTCGTCGAAGGCGCGGGTGAAGGCGAGGCAGGCCGAGTCGGGCTTCGCCTCGGCG
>JAGSPQ010000124.1 GCA_018262385.1 Myxococcaceae bacterium
GCCCACCAGCGGTACGCCAGCGCCTGGGCGAAGCTCAACGCCGAGGTGCTCGCCGAGCGCACCGACGGCCGCCAGCGGGTCTTCTTCTCTCGCGCCGGCTGGCTCGGCTCGACCGCCTTCACCCCGGTGGTGTGGGGCGGCGATCAGCGCACCAGCTTCGCCAGAGACGACGGGCTCTACACCGTGATTCCGATCGGCCTGAACCTCGGCCTGGGCGGGGTGTCCACCTACGGCCACGACATCGGCGGCTACCAGAGCGCGACCAACCCGCCCTCGACCAAAGAGCTGTTCTTCCGCTGGACCACGCTGGGCGCGCTCACGCCGGTGATGCGCACCCACCACGGCACCGCGGCGCGCGACAACTGGCGCTGGGACAAGGACGCCGAGACGGTCGCCCACTACCGGCGCTGGGCCTTGCTCCACCTGCGGCTGTTCCCGTACTTCGACGGAGCGGCGCAGCAGGCCGAGGCGCGCGGGCTGCCGCTGATGCGCGCGCTGCCGCTGATCGCTCCGGAAGATCCGGCCGGGTGGACGATCAGCGATCAGTACGGGCTGGGCCCCTCGCTGCTGGTCGCGCCGGTGGTGGAGGAGGGGGCGCTCAAGCGCACCGTGCACTTCCCACCCGGCGCCTGGATCGCGCTCGACGGCAGCGAGATCTACGACGGGCCCAAGGACGTCGAGGTGGCGGCGCCGCTGGGCGAGATCCCGGTCTTCGCCCGCGCGGGAAGCGTGCTGCCGCTGCTGCCTGCTTCGATCCAGACCCTGCTGCCCGCCGAGCCGCCGGTGATCGATCTCGACGACGTGAAGGACGCGCGGGTGCTCTGGGTCTACGGCGAGGGCTCCGGGCAATTCACCGAGCGCGACGGCACCACCTACACCTTGAGCGCCGGCGGTCCGGGTGGACTGCGCGAAGCGGGAGTCGCGCTGCCGGCCTGCACCTCGGCCACCCAGCGCGGGTGCCTCGATGCGAGCGGAGCGCAGAAAGTCCTGCGGCTGGCCGGGCAGGGGCCGGTGCAGCTCGGGAGTTACCAGCTGGAGATCAGCGGCCCGGCCCGGACGATCGACGTGGTCTGGTTTCCGATCTCCCGGGTCTCCCCCTGAGCCTTCAGTGGGTCTGCCGGCCGAGCACCAGCTCCACCGCCAGCAGCACCGCGCCCAGATCGAGCGGCTTGAGCAGGTAGGTGTCGGCGCCGGTTCGCAGCGCCTCCTCGACCCCGGTTCTCCCCGAGCCGGTCATCATGATGAAGCCCGCGCTGGCGCCCAGCTGCCGCGAGCTGTGCATCAGCCGCAGCCCGCCCAGCTTCGGCAGCTCCAGATCGCACAGCACCGCCTCCGGGTTGAACTCGACGATCTGCCGCAGCCCTTCCTCGCCGTCGGCCGCCTCGCGAACGTCGAACCCCTCGTCGGCGAGCAGCAGGCACAGCCCTTCGCGGGCGTTCGCCTCGTCCTCGATCACCAGGATCCTGCGGCGCGCGATCCGCGTCACCACCGCCTGTGGCATTTCGTCCCCTGGTTCGGTGGCTGAGATCATGGGTACGCCTCTCTCGGGTGGAGGTTTCGCGGGAGGCTTCGATGCACGAAGCAGACCTCGCCCCGCGCCTACGTCACCCGCGCGAGGTGCACACCGAACCACCCGCGCGGATCCGTCCACGAGCAGAGGTTCTCGAACCCGGCCCGCGCCAGCAACGCCTGCGCGCCGCCGACGGTGAACTTGTAACTGTTCTCGGTGTGAATCCGCTCGCCCGGCTCGAACGAGATCCGCAGCCCGAGCCCGTCGATGTCCACCTGCTGCGACTGCACGCTCTGCAGGTGCATCTGAATCCGGCAGTGCTCGTCATCGAAGTGGGCGGCGTGGCGAAAGCGCTCGAGCGCGAAGTGGCCGCCCAGCTCGCGGTTGATCCGCTCGAGCAGGTGGAGGTTGAACGCCGCCGTCACCCCCGCCGCGTCGTTGTAGGCGGCCTCGAGCAGCGCGCGCGGCTTGCGCAGGTCGGTGCCCAGCAGCAGCGTGCTGCCCGGGGTCAGCGCCCGCCGCACCAGGCAGAGGAACGCCAGCGCCTCGTCGGGCTCGAAGTTGCCGATGCTCGAGCCGATGAACAGCACCAGCTTCGGCCCTGCCGTCGCGCGGATCTGCTCCAGCGCCGCCTGGTACTCGGCCCGCAGCGGGTGGATCTCGAGCCGCGGGAAGATCGGCTCCAGCCGCTGCTGCGCCAGCTTCAGCGCCTCGCCCGAGACGTCGACCGGGATGAAGGTCGCCCGCGCGCGCAGCTCGAGCAGCGCCTCGATCAGCACCCGGGTCTTGTACGCGCTGCCCACGCCGAGCTCGACCACCGTCGGGGGAACGCCCGCCTGCCGGACCATCTGCGGTCCCATCTCCTGCAGGATCAACAGCTCGGTGCGGGTCGGGTAGTACTCGGGCAGCCCGGTGATCCGCTCGAACAGCTGGGTCCCGACGGCGTCGTAGAACAACCAGGGCGGCAGCGACTTCGGCGAGCCGGTGAGCCCGCGACGCACCTCCTTCGCGAAGCCGCGCTGCATGGGGGGTCTATGCGTCGCGCGCCAACCTCACGCCACTGAATTGCCAGCGCGCCGCCGGGGGAAAGAAGTTCCGGTACGTCGCGCGCAAGTGAGATCGCGGCGTCACGCAGGAGCCCCCGCGCAGCACCATCTGGTTGCTCATGAACTTGCCGTTGTATTCGCCGAGCGCACCTTCTGCGGGGCGAAAGCCCGGGTAGGCGACGTACGGGCTGGCGGTCCACTGCCAGACATTTCCGAACGGCTCGAAGCCCGCCGCCGCCACCGGGTGACAGCGGCCCTCGTCGAGCAGGTTGCCCTCCACCGGCTGTCCCTGCGCGGCGACTTCCCACTCGGCCTCGGTCGGCAGCCGGGCGTGGGCCCACCGCGCGTACGCGTCGGCCTCGTAGTGCGAGAGGTGGCACACCGGCTCGTCGGGCGCGACCGGCTGCATTCCCCCGAGCGTGAACGTCCACCACTCGCCGCCCCGCCGTTCCCAGTAGAGCGGCGCGGCCCAGCCCAGCTGCTGCACCACCGCCCAGCCGTCCGAAAGCCAGAGCGTCGGGCGCTGGTAGCCGCCGTCCTCGATGAACTTCAGGTACTCGGCGTTGCTGACCAGCAGCTCGGCCAGCTCGAACGATTGCAGCCACTGGGGGTGGCGCGGCCGCTCGTTGTCGAACGCGAAGCCCGCGCTCGCGTTGCCGATCTGCTGCAGTCCTTCCTGGAACCGGCGCCAGGCCGGCTGCGCGCTCCCCGCGGCCCGCGGCGGCTTCGGCTCGAGGTACGTCGCGCGGATCACGCTCTGAGCGAAGGCGTGCTTGATGTCGGTGAGCAGCAATTCCTGGTGCTGCTGCTCGTGGTTGATCCCGAGCGTCACCCGCTGGTGCACCGGCTCGCCGGCGGTCTCCAGCAGCAGCTCGACCGCGGCGTCGATCGCCCGGCGGTAGATCGAGATCTCCTCTGCGCTCGGGCGAGAGAGCAGGCCGCGCGCCGGCCGGGCGTGCCGCTCGCCGACCTGGTCGTAGTAGGAGTTGAACAGGTAGCTGTAGAGCGGGTGGAACGGGCGGTACCCGGGGACGAATGGCCGGAGCACGAACGTCTCGAAGAACCAGGTGGTGTGCGCGCGGTGCCACTTGACCGGGCTGGCGTCGGTCATCGACTGCAGCTGTTGATCCTCGGGGGTCAGCCGCGCCGCGAGCCGCTCGGTGAGGGAGCGGGTCTCGCTGAACGGCTCGACCCGGGGGTTCATGGGAACCGCGCACCCTGGGTCGCCCCGTGATCGGTCTTCGCGTCGTAGTCCAGGTCCGCCTGGCGGAAGCGCGCGAGCACCGCGTCGCCGGCCAGGTTGGCGATCCGCTCCATCTCTTCGCAGCTGGGCTGCGCCGGCAGCAGCGGCAGCGCGCGTTCGATCTCGGCCCCGGCCTGCGCCCCGTGCGCGCGATGGCCCACCTCGTGGGTCACCAGGCTGTCGAGGTACTCCTGCCACCGCGCCTTGAGGGCGTCTTCACCGCTGGCTGCGTCCACCCACCGGGGCAAGTCCATGCTCACCGTTAAAGTAATGGTCACCGGCCCGGTCGCGCAGCCCGCCGCGCTGCGCGCGAAGGGGAAATTCCACTTCACGAACCAGTGGGTGTACGCGTCGTGCCGAGCGCCGTTCGCGTCGACCGGCGCCACCTTGTCGAGCTGCAGGCGCAGCTCTGCCTCCGACGCGCCCGCCACGTCGTAGGCGCGAACCTCGGTCTGGGGGGGGACCTGGCGCAGCGCCGGGGTGCCGACCCTCACCGCCGAAGCCGTCGCGCAGCCAAAGCCCACCAGCATCCAGCCGCCCAGCACCGCCCACCGGATCGCTCGCATGGGGGGGATTGTGCGTCGGTGGTGCGGGGCCACGCCGCAAATTCGTCGCGGCCGGTGACGGCTTCCCGCGTGGCGCACCGGATGCACCGGATGTCCCCCATGGACCATCGAAAGGTTCCCCGGATTCGGCGGCGGCTGAAGCTCAAGCTCGGGGCCCTGCAGACGTTCACCTCCGACGTCTCTGCCATCGGCTTCGCCGCCGAGCTGATGCAGGCGCTGCCGCCCGGCGCCGAGGTCCACGGCTCGATCCAGCTGGGCGGAGAGGAGTTTTCGTTCACCGGCAAGGTTTGCTGGGCCCGGCGCGGCGAGCCGCGGATGAACGTGCGCAGTCGCTTTGGCGTGCGTTTCACCTCCATCCCGAGCACCTTTTTTCAGTTGCTGGAGTCGGCGTACACCGCGCCCGCCTAGCCCTCTCGTTGCCTCCGCGAGGAGGTTGGTATGCGTCGTCTGATCCTCGGTTGTCTCTTCACCCTGGCCCTGGTTTCGCTGGCCGCGTCCGCCCAGACCTTCGCCACTCCCGGGCAGGGGCCGGGTCCCTCGTACGGCCTTCCCACCCTGGGGCAGACCAACATGGGCGCGGCCGTCAACCCGGCTCCCACCAACCCGGTGAGCGGGATGAGCAGCGGCATGGGGCTGAAGGGCGCCGGAGGTACCGGCGGCCTCGGCGCCTCCCAGACTGCACCTGGCTTCGTCGACGGCGCCGGCGGAGGCCCGCCCCCGGTCGTCCAGCCGATGACCAGCGGCGCCAACTTCGGGCCCGGAGCCCGCCTCGGTGGCGGGAAGACCGGCCCACTCACGCCGCCCGTCGGGCCGGGCAAGCGGCAGATCCAGGGGCCGGTTCCGCCTCCGCCTCCGGCTCCGCCGACGCCCGGGCCTCGGCCCGGCCCGCCCTTGCCGCTGGGCCCGGACTCCGGGGTCGCGCGGCGGCACCGGCCGCCCCCGACGCCAGAGTTCATCGGGCCTCCCAACGTCTTCGGGATGCCCCAGACCTTCGGCTTGCCGCTGGCGGCGGGCGGGGTGCCGATCATCGACTCCCCCGACGACGTGCCGGGCGAGGGCCGGCGTGCGCCCCTCCCGCTGGATCCGATCGACCACCGCGTCGGGGCGATCGACCACGGGGTCGGGGCGATCGACCACAGTGTCGGGACGATCGACCACAGTGTCGGGACGATCGACCACAGTGTCGGGGCGATCGACCACCGCCTCGGCGCGATCGACTACGGGCCGGGCTCGTTCAACAGCGGGATCGACAACGGCGAGAGCGCGGGTCCCGAGTAGGAGTCGTAGGCCGCTACTGCTCGCCCCGCATCACCGCCACGCACAGCCGCAGCGCCCCGTCGTCCCCGCGCCGCAGGGTGTACCGCGACGACTCTTCGCCCCGCTCGTTGCCATCGGCGTCGAGCCAGGGGAAGCGCACGTCGACCTCGGCGATCCGTTCGGTCACCCACTGCACCGGCCCCAGCTCGGCCCGGGTGCGGCGGATCCCCTTCGACGCGTACATCTCTTTCGCGCTGCCGAAGAACTTCTCCACCTCGACCGGATCCTCCTCGGCGCGGATCATCTCGTCGCCGATGAAGTACGCCGGGGTTTCCCACATCTCGGCCGCCGCCTTCCCGTCGCCCCCGATCAGCGCGCGGGTGAAGCGATCGAAGAACTCCTGCAGCTCGGGCTCTCCGCCGTTTTTGCGCGTCGTCTTGCTGGGCTTGCGGTCGCTGGGGGTGCGCGGATCGGTGGGGCTTGGCATGGGGTCTCCGGTTGGGGTGGGTGCGGCGGGAGGGCTGCAGCCCGCATGCCCACCTCGCCGAACCGTTCGCTGCGTCGGGCGCAACCGACGCGCGGCACCGGAAGTGGCGCGGGGTTTGCCTTTGATCGCTCCATGGCCACCACTGCTCCCAGTACGAGGCGAGGCGCTGCACCCGCGGTCGAATACGAGCTGAAGCGAGACGTGCTGGCGGGGATCCTCGCTGGCCAGATCGCAGGGCTGATCATGGCGGTGGCGATGGTCCTCGTCTTCGTCTTGATCCTCCGCCTGCCCTGGTACCACCCGGTGCAGGTGATCGGCTCGGCCGCGCTCGGCGATCGCGCGCTGCCCGGCGCCTTCCATCTTCCCGGCTTCCTCGCCGGCCTCGCGCTGCACCAGCTGGTCGCCGCGCTGGTCTGGTCGCTGGCCTTCAGCCTGTTGATCAACCGGCTCGAGCACACCTGGGCGAACGTGCTCGCGGTCGGCCTCGCGGTTGGCGCGCTCAGCCACGTGATCGACACCAACTTCATCGTCCCGGCGATCATGAACGGGCTCCACGGCCACAACCTCTGGGCGGAGAACGTGCCGCGGTTCTGGAGCTGGATCGCCCACCTCGTCTACGGCCTGAGCATGCTCAGCTTCCTGCCGATCTGGCAGAAGCTGCCGGCCGGCCGCACCGCCCGCCGCGCGCCCCCGCCGGATCTCGGCCACCCGGCGGCCTGAGCTTCACGAGCCCCACCCACTCAGGGGCGGTTCACATACGATGGCCCTTCATGACGATCCGAGTGAAGGCGAACCGGTGGTGGGGTGGGCTCCTCGCGGCGGCGCTGGGCTCGGTGGCCTGGGCGCAGGATGCAGGGACCCCGGCGAGAGCGGTGGCCGCCGGCCCGCGGCTTCCGGTGCTGGTGGTGCTGCCTCCTTCCACCGACGACGCCACCGCGCGCGAGTACGCGATGCTGCTCCAGGCCCGCGCCTACGGGCAGCTGCTCGCCACCGGGCGCTTCGCGCTGCCGCACATCAAGCAGGTGCTGGCGATGACCGCCGGGGAAGGGCTGAAGGCCGAGCAGCTGCGGACCCCCGAGGACGCCGAGCGCGCCGCCCGCCGGCTGGGCGGCGACGGCTACGTCTTCGGCCAGCTCGCCGCCGACGGGAAGGGGTTCGTGCTCACCGCCAGCGCGCAGCTGGTGGGGAAGAAGCCGCAGAAGGTGACCTTGAAGCTGGACCTCAACGAGGCGACGGTGAAGTCGATCGAGGAGGGCGGCGATGCGCTCGCGGCCGCGCTCTACAAGGTCGCGGTCACCGACAAGAAGCCGCTGGTGCTCCAGGATGTGCCGCCGTCGACGCTCTCGGATCCGGCGATGCGCTCGTTCGCGCGCTGCTACGGGACGCTGACCCGCCAGCCGGCGGGCATCGAGAACCCGACCGTGCTCGACGAGGCCGAGCTGCGCGGCGCGGTCGAGGCGTGTGAGAAGGCGGCCAAGGACGATCCGGGCTTCTCGGGCGCGCAGGCGGGCCTCGCGCTCGCGTTCGCGATCCTCGGCGACGACACCCGCGCGGTGAAGGCGCTGAAGCTGGTCGGCGCCGCCGACGCGATGCAGCCGCTCGCCTGGCAGGCCCGCTTCTGGCTGGTGACCCGCTACGAGTCGGGAGCGGCCGGCGAGCAGGTGCTGCGCGACGCGGTGGCCAGCCAGCCCGGGTTCCTGCTCGCCCGCAGCTACCTCGCCGAGCTGCTCGACACCTTGAGCGAGCACGAGAAGGCGGGCGCGGCGTGGAGGACGTACTCCGAGCTGGTGCCCGGCGATC
>JAGSPQ010000881.1 GCA_018262385.1 Myxococcaceae bacterium
ACCGTCTTCTCGTGCCTGGGCGCCTCGGTCTCGTCCGCGCTGAGCGCCGGGCGGGCCGGGTTCACCGCGGTGGACACTCCGGCCAACCTCGCGCTGCTCGCCGAGGCGAGGCGTGCCGGCGCCAGGCGCTTCGTCTACGTCTCGGCGTTTCACAACGAAGCGATGAAGGCGCTCCACTACATCCACGCGCACGAGGCGGTGGTGGACGCGATCAAGGCCAGCGGGCTCGAGCTCGCGATCATCCGGCCGACCGGTTTCTTCTCGGCGATCGCCGAGCTGCTGCCGCTGGCGCAGAAGGGGCGGCTGCCTTCGTTCAGGGGCGGGGTGGCGAAGAGCAACCCGATCCACGAGGGAGATCTGGCCGAGGTCTGCGTCGAGGCGATCGAGGGCGGGGGGGAGGAGATTCCCTGCGGCGGCCCCGAGATCCTCACCCGCGGGCAGATGAACGCACTTGCCTGCGCCGCGGTGGGAAAGCCGGACCAGTCGATCAAGGCGCCGCTGTGGGGGCTGAAGCTCGCCGGGTTCTGCGCCAGCCCGTTTCAGCCGCGCCTGGGGCAGTTGCTGCAGTTCGTCGCCAGCCTGTCGCAGCACGACCTGGTCGCGCCGGTGCGCGGCCGCCGCCGGCTGGCCGACTACTTCACCGAGCGGGTGGCGCGCAGCTCGAGCCGGACGTAGTCGAGCGCGTACTGCGGCGCCGCCCGCGCGGTCACCTCGTCGAGGAACCGGGCTTTGAGCGCTTCGGGCAGCAGCGCGAGCGGGTGGCGCAGGACGACCACCCCGATGAAGGTGCGGAAGTCCTCGGCGGTGGCGAACGGAGTCGGCGCGTCCTTCAGCCACGCCTTCGCGTCGACGAAGCCGGCGCGGCTCAGCAGCGGCAGCTCGTCTTCCGGAGCGGCGAAGTGGGTCGGGGAGTCGAAGCCGGTGAGGAACGCCGCGAAGGGCGGCGTCTGGGCCACCTCGCGCGCGAGGGTCAGGAAGCCGCGCAGGTTTCCGCGCCCGCCACACTGGGCGTGCAGCCGGCCGCCGGGCTTGAGCAGGCCGGCCAGCCCCTCGAACAGCGCGGCGTGATCCGCCACCCAGTGGAACGTCGCGGCGCTGAAGATCACGTCGGCCTCCAGCTTCAGCGTCAGCGCGCCGAGGTCGACCTGGTGGAACTCGACCCGCGGTCCGAAGCGCGCCAGCTCGGCCCGCGCCTTCTGCAGCATCGCGTCCGAGGCGTCGAGCGCCGCCACCTTGCCCCGGGGCAGCCGCTCGAGCAGGTGGGCGGTCAGCCGTCCGGTGCCGCAGCCGGCGTCCACCACGAGCTCCTCACCGCGCAGGGGAAGCTCGGCCATCACTTCCAGCCCCCACTTCAGCTGGGGCTCGCTGACCCGGTGGTACGTCTCGGCGTTCCAGTCGACGGTGGACATCGGCGCTACCGGAGCAGGCCGATCGGGCAGCTGACCCCGGTGCCGCCGAGGCCGCAGTAGCCGTCCGGATTCTTGAGCAGGTATTTCTGGTGGTACTCCTCGGCCGGGTAATACGGCGGCGCGTCGAGCAGCTCGGTGACGATGGTGCCGTGCCCGGCCTGGCTCAGCTCGTGCTGGTAGGCCTGCTTCGCCGCCTCGGCCGACCGGCGCTGCTCGGGGGTCGAGGTGTAGATCCCCGAGCGGTACTGGGTCCCGACGTCGTTGCCCTGCCGATTGAGCTGGGTCGGGTTGTGCGACTCGAAGAACACCTTCAGCAGCGCGTCGTAGCTGACCTTCGCCGGGTCGTACTCGACGGCGACCACCTCGGCGTGGCCGGTCTTTCCGGAGCACACCTGCGGGTAGGTCGGGCCCTGGGTGGTGCCTCCCGCGTAGCCGACCGAGGTCGAGACCACGCCGGGGATGCTCCAGAACTTCTTCTCGGCCCCCCAGAAACAGCCCATCCCGAACATCGCCCGCTCTGTCTTCATGCCCGTGTCACCCCTTGCGGACGTACTTAACCTCTGCCCGGCGCCGGCGCTGAATGGTGAGCACTCTTCCATGGAGTGCCAGGGTCTTTGCGCGTATCTAACCAACGTATGGGCGCTCCGCTGAAGGTCTTGTTGCTGGAGAACATCCACCAGGTCGCCGAGGACCAGCTGCGGGACGAGGGGTTCGACGTGACCCGCATCGACGCCTCGCTGAAGGAAGACGAGCTGGTTCAGCGGCTGGCGGGGGTGCAGCTGTTGGGGATTCGCAGCAAGACCCAGATCACCCCCCGGGTGCTGGAGGCGGGGAAGGATCTGCTGGCGGTCGGCGCGTTCTGCATCGGCACCAACCAGATCGCGCTCGAGCCGGCGATGAAGCGCGGGATCAGCGTCTTCAACGCGCCGTTCAGCAACACCCGCAGCGTGGCGGAGCTGGTGATCGCCGAGATCGTGATGCTCTCGCGCCAGCTGGGCGATCGGGTGCGCGAGATGCACCAGGGCAAGTGGCGCAAGCTGGCGACCGGGTCCCACGAGGTCCGCGGCAAGACGCTGGGCGTCGTCGGCTACGGCCACATCGGCAGCCAGGTCGGGATCCTGGCCGAGTTCTTCGGGATGCGGGTGATCTACTACGACGTCGCGACCAAGCTTCCGCTGGGCAACTGCTCTCCGGTGGCGAGCCTGGAGCTGCTGCTGCAGCAGTCGGACTTCGTGACGCTGCACGTTCCGGAGACCCCGCAGACGAAGGGGATGTTCGGCCAGGCGCAGATCCGCCGGATGAAGCTGGGCGCGTACCTGCTCAACAACGCGCGCGGCACGGTGGTCGACATCGACGCGCTCGCCGCGGCGCTCAAAGACGGACACCTGGGCGGCGCGGCGGTCGACGTCTATCCCGAGGAGCCGGTGGCCAACTCGTCGGAGGGGTTCAAGACCCCGCTGCAGGGGCTGGGGAACGTGATCCTCACTCCGCACATCCAGCCTCACCCGCTTCGCGCGCAGCGGAGCGACCACCGGCACGGTGAACTTCCCGATCGTCGAGCTGCCGCTCACCCCGGGCACCTTCCGGCTGGTGAACGTCCATCACAACGTGCCGGGCGTGCTGCGCGACGTGAACAAGCTCGTCTCGGATCAGAGCGCGAACATCCACGCCCAGATGCTGAGTACGAACTCCGACATCGGCTACCTGATCATGGACCTCGACAACAACGTATCCGAGGCGGTGGTCGAGGCGATGCGGAAGCTGCCCACCACGATCGTCGCGCGGGCGATCTGAAGCGGCTCTTGCCGCGTTCTGCGTTCGCTTCTGGTGCGGTCGACGTCTATCCCGAGGAGCCGGTGGCCAACTCGTCGGAGGGGTTCAAGACCCCGCTGCAGGGGCTGGGGAACGTGATCCTCACTCCGCACATC